>NZ_DAWDDM010000108.1:0-6416 GCF_052354645.1 Catenibacterium sp. | reverse complement strand
TTCGTAAGCAGGGGGAAAGCGTTAATGTATCTGACGGTTATGGACAGAACTTCTTAATTAAGAATGGTAAAGCTTTAATGGCAACAGAAACAGGTAAGAAGATTGTTGCCCAGCAGGAAGAAGAAAAGAAACAGGAAGACTTAAAGAAGAAAGAAGAAGCTCAGGAACTTGCAAAGAAGCTTGAAACTATTGTAGTAGAATTCAAGGTAAAGACTGGTAAGGATGGTAAGAGCTTTGATCATGTTTCTACAAAACATATCGCAAAGAAATTATTAGAAGAACATGGTATTAAGATTGATAAGAGAAAGTTCATCAATGCATATCCAGTAGGTGCTTTAGGAACTACTAAGTTGAAGATTGAACTTTATAAAGGTGTTATTGCGACTATCAATGTTCATTTATCTGAAAAATAAGGTGAATACTTATGGATACAAGAGAACTCCCTCATGACTTAGAGGCAGAACGTGCTTTATTAGGGGCGATGTTGATTGATAAGAATGCATGTAATGATGTCATCAACATGGCAACACCTCAGGATTTCTATCTTGATGCGCATCGACTGATCTTTACAGGCATGAAGTTCCTTCATGACGGTAATAAACCAATTGATGCCACTACAGTGACTGATTATTTAATTAACCAGAAGATATTAGAAAAAGTAGGTGGAGTAGACTACTTATTGGTACTTGCGAATTCAGTACCAACAGTCGCTCATACAACACATTATCTTCAGATATTAAATGAGAAGTCATTACTTAGAAGACTTATTAAAGAAGCTACAAACATCGTACAAGATGCTTATGGTGAAATTACTGATATTAATGATTTTATTGATACAGTAGAAAAAGATGTCTTAGAAGTCACTAGAGATAGAAATGCCGGTGAATTCAAGACAATTGAAAGTGTTGTACAGAATGTCACAGCCAGAATGAATCTCCTTCAGAAAAATGGTGGAGTTGTCTCTGGGGTAAAGACAGGCTATAAAGAATTAGATAAATTAACTTCAGGCTTCCAGCCAGGTGATTTAGTTATTCTTGCGGCTAGACCTTCTGTAGGTAAAACAGCTTTTGCCTTGAATATTGGCTTTAACTCATCACTTAATAGTGAAGAAGCTGTCGCAATATTCTCTCTAGAAATGCCTGCTGAGCAGCTTGTCACCAGATTAATATGCTGTGCAGGATCTATTGATAACGATAAATTAAAAACAGGCGCGATTTTAAAAGAGAATGCAAATAAATATTATGCAGCAGCAGATCGTGTCACACGTTGTAATTTATATATTGATGATACACCAGCAGTAAAGATTGGTGAAATTGCAGCTAAATGTAGAAGACTACAAAGAGAACAGGGATTAAAGATGGTTATTATCGATTACCTTCAGTTGATTTCTGGTCCATCTTCATCAAGAGAATCAAGACAGCAGGAAGTATCTGATATCTCTAGACAGTTAAAAGCACTAGCAAGAGAATTAAAGTGTCCCGTTATTGCCTTATCACAGCTTTCTCGTCAGGTTGAACAGCGTAAAGGAAAACCAATGTTGTCCGACTTAAGAGAATCTGGGGCTATCGAACAGGATGCCGATATCGTCGCTTTCCTTCATCGTGAAGATTATCAGAATAAAGAAAAAGAAGCAGAAACAAATGGCTTAACAGAAATTGTTGTGGCTAAGCACAGAAATGGTGCAACAGCCGATATCAGCCTTGTATTTGAAAAACAATACTCACGTTTCTCAGATTACTATACAGGTCCAGAAAACCAGAATAGTGGTGAAGGACTTAGAATTTAAAAGCAGTAGCACATGTGCCACTGCTTATTTTCTTGGTCTGAATTGTATTTTTTTCTGATTCTCAAATTTAATAGGTTTTTCTACTATTTCATGACAATGACGACAACGTGGTTCATAGGCTTCCTTAGCACCTACTAAGACAATAGGATCATTAAAAGAAGCAGGTTTACCATTAATAATACGCTGTGTTCTTGTGGCGGGTGCACCACATTTTGCACATACTGCAGTTAGCTTAGTCACGAACTCAGCACGTGTTAATAAATCAGGTAAGACACCAAATGGTTCACCACGGAAATCTTTATCTAAACCAGCAACCATTACACGTAATCCACTATCTGCAAGATACTCACAGATATCAACAACATCCTCATCAAAAAATTGTACTTCATCAATCGCTACAACATCTGTATCATAATTCACATGATTAAGTATTTCCTTTGCTTCACTGATGACAATACAAGGTACTTTACTTCCTGCATGTGAGGCAATTTCAGTTGTAGAATAACGATCATCAATCTTTGGCTTAAACACAAGAATATTTTTTCTCGCATAAGACAATACATTAATACGACGAATTAATTCTTCTGTCTTCCCCGCAAACATACATCCACAGATGACTTCTATCCATCCTTCACGATATTGATTATACATTTAAAACCTCCTAAAAGTTCACATAGATTTCACATACTCACTGTATTATACAATTGTAGAAAAGAAAAGCCATAAAAAATTTTCCCTTAATCCCATTAAAAAGAGTCGGTCAACATACCGGCTCTTTAATTTAATTCATTAATGACTTCATCAAGAGAATCTAATATTTTATATGTCTTATTTGCATATTCTTCTGTAGGATACTTCATATCAGGAATACAGATCACTTTAATACCAGCTGAAGAAGCTGCCTGAATACCTGCTTCACTATCTTCTAATACAAATGCTTCATCAGTCTTTACACCAAGTTTTTCACATGACTTTAAGAAGACTTCTGGATGTGGTTTACCATGAGTTACTTCATCACCACAGATAGAATCATCAAAATATTGTGTAATATGAGCCTGTGCAAGAATAGTATCGACACGATCACGATTAGAAGAAGTAGCGACAATAGTCTTATAACCATTTTCTTTTAAATAATTAAGAAGCACTAATAAACCTTTCTTAACTGGTACACCTTCTGTTTCAAAACGTTTAGCCATTAAAGCATGTACATCTTTAATGACACTTTCAATAGGAAAGTCCTTGCCATAAGTATCGTAAAATCTTTCATAGATTCCTTTGATAGGTTTCCCTAATAAAGTTTTATAGAATGCTTCATCCATTGTTAGATTCATTGGTTTTATGATTTCTTGATAACATTCAAAAGTGACTCTTTCAGAATCAATCATCAAACCATCCATATCAAAAATAACTGCTTTAATCATATTTACAAACCTCCAATTTACATATTCAAGTATATAAGAAATAGAAAGCGTCTTCAATTAATTGCGAAAAATAATTGAATATATTATAATGGGTACGATTTGGAAGAATTAACCAATTTATATGATGAAATCAACATTATTAAAAGAAAGGATAGAAGATGAATACACTATTAGAAAGACTACAGACAGTAGAAAAAAGATATGAAGAATTAACACAGATCCTTATGGATCCATCTATCGCGAATGATATTCAGAAGATGACACAGGCTTCTAAAGAACAGGCTTCTTTAGAAAAGGCTTATAACTTATATAAAGAATACAAGGCTTTATTAGATGGTATCGAAGAAGCCAAAGAATTATTAAATGAAAATGATCCTGAAATCAAAGAAATGGCTAAGATGGAATTAGAAGAATTAGAAAAGAAACAGCCAATCATGGAACATGATATCCAGATTGAATTAATTCCTAAGGATCCAAATGATGAAAAGAACGTAGTAATGGAAATCCGTGGTGCAGCCGGAGGAGATGAAGGTAATATCTTCGCAGGTGACTTATTTAGAATGTATTCTAAGTATGCTGAATCACAGGGATGGAAGATTGAAATTGAAGATGCTCAGCCTTCTGAAGCAGGAGGATATTCACTTATATCATTTATTATCAAGGGGAATGGTGTATATTCTAAGATGAAGTTTGAATCTGGTTCACATCGTGTACAGCGTGTGCCTAAGACTGAAACACAGGGACGTGTTCATACATCAACTGCCACAGTATTAGTTATGCCAGAAGCAGAAGAAGTAGATATCGATATTGATCCAAAGGATTTAAGAATTGATACTTACCGTTCATCTGGTGCTGGAGGACAGCATATCAATAAGACTGACTCTGCCGTACGTATTACACATATTCCAACAGGAATTGTAGCAACAAGCCAGGATGGTCGTTCACAGCATGATAACCGTGCGAAGGCTATGCAGTCATTACGTACAAGAGTTTATGAAGCTAAATTAAGAGAAGAAGAAGAAAAACTAGGAAACGAACGTCGTAATAAGATTGGTTCAGGTGATCGTGCTGAAAAGATTAGAACATACAACTATCCTCAGAACCGTGTCACTGACCATCGTATTGGTTTAACTATTCAGCAGTTAGACCGTATTATGGAGGGTAAACTAGAACCAATTATCGATGCATTAATTAATGAAGACCAGAGACTAAAACTTCTAGGAGAAGAAGAATAAGTGCTATTAGGTGAATTACTTAAACATGCACATGATTTAATTGATGATCCACATACAAATATCCCTGAAAGACTCTATGAAGATCTCACAGGAGATGCTTATTATCAACTATTGTTGAAGAGGGAAGAGCCTGTTGAAGAGGCTCTTCTTATGCAATATAAGGATTATTTGGATAGATATTTAAAGGGCGAACCTTATCAGTATATTATTGGAAAAGAATATTTTTATGGTAGAGAGTTTGATGTCAATCCAAGTGTTTTAATTCCTCGTTATGAAACGGAAGAACTTGTAGAAAAGGTTTTATCTTATATAAAACCAGGAATGGTTGTGGCAGATATAGGTACAGGCTCAGGTGCTATTGCAGTCACATTAGCTTGTGAATCTAAGGCAGATCTATATGCAGTAGATATCTCTAAAGAAGCTCTTAAAACAGCATCTCATAATGCGAAGAAACATGAAGCTTCTGTCACATTCTTAGAAGGAGACTTATTACAGCCTCTTATAGATCGAGATATTCACGTAGATATTCTTGTTTCTAATCCTCCTTATATTGATTATGATGAAGTATTAGATCCTCGAGTAGTGGATCATGAACCACATCTTGCATTATTTGCGGATGATCATGGTTATGCATGTTATGAAAATATATTTAAACAAGCTCCTTCAATATTAAAGGAGAAAGCGATTCTTGCATTTGAAATTGGATATAATCAAGGAGAAAGAATGAAACATCTTGTTCCTCTCTATTTTCCAGATGATACATTTGAAGTCATCAAGGATATCAATGGAAAGGATAGAATGTTGTTCATTTATCATAACTATGAAAATATTTGAAACTGAACGTCTTACAATTAGAACACTTGATGAAAATGATATTGATCGTCTTGTAGAATATCGCAGTAAAAAGACTGTGTCTCAGTATCAATCCTGGAATAGATATACAAAAAGAGATGCGGTGAAACTCATCAAGAAGTGTAAAGATACTGTAATAGAGCATAAAAAAGGGTCTATGCAGTTTGGTGTTACAATCAAAGGAAGCCAGCATCTTATTGGTGATTTACATGTAGAGATCATGGCACCTCATACATTCTCTATTGGTTATACGTTGGACGATGTTTTCTGGAATAATGGCTTTGGCACTGAAGCGGTACTCGGACTCTTAAGCTATATGCATGAAGAACATGGTTTCTTCAAATGTATTGCCTATATCTATAAACAGAATGAAAAATCAAGACATCTCTTAAAGAAGATTGGTTTTAAGAAGTTTGATGAATCTTTTTTCTATGGAGATGAAGGATATATTTTTGACCTCGGTAACTTACAAAACATATATTTTGTGCTACAATAACAGATACGAGGTGGAACTATGATTAAAGAATATATTAAGAAGTATAGTAAAGCATCTATCATCACATCAGTGATTATGATTGTTGCTTCAGTATTGTTGATTGTTTTCCCAAAGACAATGTTGGATATTGTGGTTTATGTGATTTCAGGTGCATTATTTGTGGATGGTCTCATTCATCTTGTGACTTACTTTGCGTTAACTCATGATATGCGTATCTTTTCTAATGATTTATTAGAAGGTATTCTCGCATTACTAGCAGGCGTTTTTGTTGCATTCAATGCAGATGCATTCATTAGTGCACTCACAATGATCATTGGCTTATGGATTGTGATCAAAGGCTTATTAAACTTACAGCTTTCATTCCAGTTACAGCAGATTATTGAATTTAACTGGTTCTGGATCTTCTTATGTGCTGTACTTTGTGTTGCATTAGGCGTATTTATTATTGTACATCCTGTTGATATGGCTATTGGTTTAACTATGGCTGAAGGTATTGTATTATTAGTTACTGAAGTATTGAGTCTTATTAAGACAATCTATGTTTTACATAAACTCAATCATTCTAAAATGTATAGATCATATATTAATTAAAAATTACCATAAAGTTACTTTTTTCATAAAGGAGA
>NZ_DAWDDM010000107.1:0-6423 GCF_052354645.1 Catenibacterium sp. | reverse complement strand
ATATTATACTGATACAAATAATATTAGTAAATAATTTACCAATTTTTATATATAAATTATTTTCAATAATCACAATCCTAAAGTATACTCACAAAGTGTAGTTCATGCTTTTTATCACCTTAATCCTAGCTTTATCTTTGTGATAATAATTTCTTATTTTATAGAAATTCTATCATACGCATAATATAATTAATTTAAGGAGGATTTCGTTATGAAATATGTTGATAAGGTTTTAACAGAATTAAAAGAAAAGAATGCTGATCAGCCAGAATTCATCGAAGCGGCTACAAACATCTTAAAGAGTTTGGAACCAGTTATTGAAGCACACCCTGAATATGAAAATATGGCGATCCTTGAAAGATTTACTGAACCTGAAAGAGTTATTATGTTTAAAGTCCCTTGGGTTAATGATGAAGGTAAGACTATTGTGAACAGAGGTTACCGTGTACAGTTCTCTAGCGCAATCGGTCCTTACAAAGGTGGTTTAAGATTCCATCCTTCAGTAAACCTAGGTATTATTAAATTCTTAGGTCTTGAACAGATCTTAAAGAACTCTCTTACAACTTTACCTATTGGTGGTGGTAAAGGTGGTTCTGACTTTGACCCACAAGGTAAGAGTGATGCTGAAGTAATGCGTTTCTGTCAGTCATTCATGACTGAATTATACCGTCACATCGGTCCTAGCGTAGACGTACCTGCTGGTGATATCGGTGTAGGTGGAAGAGAAATCGGATACTTATTTGGACAGTATAAGAGAATTAAAGATGCTTACGAAAACGGTGTTTTAACTGGTAAGGCTTTACCATTTGGTGGAAGCTTAATTCGTCCTGAAGCTACTGGTTTTGGTGCTGTTTATTATGGTAATGAAGTATTAAAACATTTCAATGACAGCTATGAAGGCAAGACTATTGCATGTTCTGGATATGGTAACGTTGCATGGGGTGTTGCTCAGAAAGCAACTGAATTTGGTGCTAAGGTTGTTACTATTTCTGGTAGAGATGGTTATGTATATGATGCAGAAGGTGTCAATACTCAGGAAAAATGGGACTTCCTTGTTGAAATCAGAACTAAGAACGATGTTAAGTTAAAAGACTATGCTGAAAAGTTCGGTGCTGAATTCCATCCAGGAGAAAAACCTTGGGGTGTTAAGTGTGATATGGCATTCCCTTGTGCAACACAGAATGAAATCGAAGAAGAAGATGCTAAGAAGTTAGTAGAAAACGGATGTAAGTATATTATCGAAGGTGCTAATATGCCTACTACTCCAGAAGCTATCGCATACTTCACAGGTCATGAAGGTACTTTAGGTCCTGCAAAGGCAGCAAATGCTGGTGGTGTTGCAGTTTCTGCACTTGAAATGAGTCAGAACTCAATGCGTTATAGCTGGACTAAAGAAGAAGTAGATGCAAAACTACATACTATCATGGTAGATATCTACAATAACTCTGTTGCAGCAGCCAAAAAGTATGGCTTAGGTTATGACTTAATCAAAGGTGCAAATATTGCAGGATTTGAAAAAGTTGTAGATGCCATGATTGCTCAGGGTAACTATTAATATTAACGAGAGTTGTAATGGAATCATTACAGCTCTTTTTTGTGCCTTAAAAAAGGTGGATTATTCAAATTTCCACCTTTTTCTTATGATTATAGATTATACTTATTATAATATAACAGACTACCACCCCTGCAATCACAAACTTACATTCTTGAGAAAGATGACTTATTCTCAAAATCAGTAAAATCATAAATGTACTGATCATACAAATATTCTCTTGAAGTAATACTTTTGCGGATTTGTTTTTCTTCATACTATCAATAAGTTCATAAGCAAGTACTATTGCATCAAAAATAAAGATAACTGCAGCTATTCCTAAACGATACTTTGATGGAATCGTATCAAGTCTATTAAATATTAGAAATAGGAATGTAATGATTACACCAGTAAAATAATTTAGAATTTTTTTCATAATAACCTCTCTTACATATAAGAATATATTATTTTTTTATTAAATGCTAGGGATAGCGCCTGATTTCTTTTGTTTCTTTTTCTTTCTTTTCTCTTTAATATTATGAGTAATTGCGATTGCCTGGTAAATTATTACTGAACCTGATAATACTGCACCGATAATCGGATGTACAATACCTAAATGCAAAGGTATAAGAACAATAAGTGAAATAAGCACAAAGATATCAGTTTGTAAAAATACTTCTTTTGATTTGTTCTCTTTCATTCTGTCATTAAGAAGATATCTTAAAATGATTGCATCAAGCACAAAGAGTATAATTAATATAATTGATCGATTTTTTGATAATATTGTGTAAGAATCACCAATCATCAAATACCATACTGTGAACGCAGTACTCAATCTAGTACATATTTTCATGATGTTTGTTTTTGTGAAATTTTTTCATAATGATTTCTCCTATGAGAGTCTATTATTTTTAGATGTTGATTTTATTGATTTCTTATCCTTAACAAAATTGTAGACCAAACCTATAATTAAATACAAAACAGTTATAGATTCTACTTCAGAACGAAATCTTGATGGAACAACATTAAATGCTAGAAGTGTAAAAATAGTCGCCGAAACTAAAGTACAAACATAATCATCTAAAAACATTTTAATTGAATGATTTTTCTTTCTACTTTCAATAATTGCGATTATTGCACAGATTGCATCAATAATCAGAATGATAGCCACTATTGCTAGACGATATTGAGATGGAATCATATTGCTGCCATCTAAAAACTCAAACAAAAACGTAACTACTATACATATATAGATATTTAAATCCCATAATCTTTTCATAGTAAGTCCTCCTTAATAAAATATGAGTGTATAAATATAAAGTTTAGTGCTCATCCGCAAACTACTAGTTTTAAAACTATATGACTTTTTTGGACCGCTACCAAACTTTATTGTAAGAGTTATATAAGTTCTCCTATTATTATGACATTTATATTTTAAACAGCCTTTTACTTGAGTTCCTACCGCTAACTTAAAAGCTGGCATCACTTTTTTAAGGGATGAAATTGAAGTCGCTGTAAAAGCTAAAATACTACCTGCTAGAAGTCCAGCTGTTTGATAATCAACAGTGAAATTCATTTTATAATGTGATGCATTTCTAGGATGATTTGCATAAACAACACACTTTTTATTTCTTCCATTAATTGTGAGTACACCTGTCTTTTTATCATATACTATATAATCTACATGCTTTGTTTTCTTATTAATTACATCCACATATCTTTTTTCACTATTCTCAAATAATTCATAGGAATAATAATTCAAATTGTTTTCTTCAATATGATCAGCAAAAACAGTAGTTATCGGGATATTTAAAATCATCACAAGAGATAATAGTATTATCATTAATCTCTTCATTGCTTTAAACCTTTCTCTTTTTTAATTTCCATCTAGATGTTAACTAAATATTATCCTATGATCTTCAAATTGCCTATAATTCTCGCATAAGAGACACATTTTCATGCATAAAAGACATTCCACAGAAATTACATTTCAATCCAATAAAATAATATGCTAAAATATTACAGAGGTGAGGTTATGAATATACTGATTTGTGATGATAATACTGCTTTCGCAATGCAGCTAGAAAAAGATATAAGTGAATACTTTCATAATCCTAATATGAATATAAATGTGGTGACTGATCATTTTGATCAAATAGAAGGTACATATGATGTTATATTCATGGATATTGAATTAAATGATATGAACGGTATTGAAATCGCAAAATACCTTAAAAACAAGCATAACTGTCTGGTTATATTCACATCAAGTCACGAGAGTCTAGTGTTTAATACATTCCAAGTTGAACCTTTTCAATTCATAAGAAAGAACCATTATGATTATGATAAAAATATTGTCTTTAAGCAGTTAAAAGAGAAACTACTTACTCTTTATATTTCTATTACACTTAAAGATAGTAAACGTTTATTACAGATTCCTATTCAAGATATCCATTCAATTGTTTCTATTGGTCACGATTTAGTTGTCCATACACCTAAAGAAGATTATATGACAACTGGTACTCTTAAAGATTTCTGTAATGATTATATCAATACAACACTTGTTCAGATTCAAAAAAATATGATCATTAACCTTCAATACGTAGAAGATTACAATCGTAATACTATTCTATACAACAATGAAAATCTTTCTGTAGGACGTATTTATAAGAACAACTTTTTACACTATTACAAGGAGTATATGAAGCTATGATATTTGATTTCTTATTTTCAGTTATAAGTACTGCAATGCTTTGTTTTTGCATCAGCAGTATTTTAATACCAGAAAAAAAATATTACTACACTATTCTTTGTGCTCCTCTTACTCTCACAGAAACGTTTATTTTTACCAATCCTACTCTCCTCAATAACTTTTTATTGATCATTCTTATATGTGTAACACATGCATGTATGCTTTATATTCATAAATATAAAGCTGTGATTTATAGTATTTCTACAACACTTCTATTCTTTACTGCTTTACTTTTTGTGAATCTTTTATTTGTTCGTTTATTAAACTTATTTAATTTAGGAGAATTTTATGGACTTCCCTTCGGAATTCTTTATTGTATGATTTCCTTAGGCTTATTAAAGATATTAAAATATAATAGAAATAATCTTTCCTTCCTCGAAGAGAATAAGACCTTTGGTCTTATTGGGATTGTATTACTTGTATTAATCTCTTTATTAATGCAAGCTCTTTCTTTTATTAGACTACCCCAATCTACAATCATCTTAATGACTGTATTAGTATTTGTATTAAGCTTATTATTTATTTTTCTATTCTTCCAATATAGACAAAATTACTTAGAGAAAGAGAAGTTAAGAATACAAAGAGAAAATAATGATCGAATTAATCATATATATAATTCTTTACTAAAGAAAGAACATCGTATGCTTTATGTATTAAGAAAGCTTGATCATGTAATTTCTGATGAAGAGACACATCAATTCATTGAAAAAGAGATAGATGATCTAATGCATAAACAATATGTATCTCATACTAATAATCCTATCTTTGATCATAAGTTAACTATTCTTATGCAGAGTTTAGAAGATTATGATATCAAGATGATAGTCATGATTCCTGTTGATTCTCGTTTGGATGATGCAAATATTATTGAACAGATGGAAATATTCATTAGAGAACATGTAACAGATCATACAGAAATAAGACTAAAGGTTAAAGATAATCAATTCATTATAAATTGTAATGACAAAACAAAATCAATCCGCTTAAAAACGCCTCATTAACGAGGCGTTTTATAGATTATAAGATACAATATACAGCTTATGACGCTGAGCTACTACAATCAATGATCTTCCTACATCACTTTTCTTATAATACTTATAATCCTGAGTGAAGTCTGGCAACTGCTTTTGTGATACTTTTGCTTCTGTGATATATTTATTGAATTCTTCTTCTGTTTCATTATTCTTCTTATTAGTCAATGTAATGGGAAGATTTTTATTTTTAACTTCCTGTACCTCATAATATATTCCATCATTAGTAAATGAAGGAGAAGGTTTTACTTGATATACAATTGTGTTTTCTGAAGGGAAGTCGATATTCCAGTTTTCAGATATATAATTCATATTCTTATAATAAAGAAGCGTAGAGACAACCACAACAACAATAAGTGTTATAAGAATGACTAATATTTTCTTGAGTTTCATCATTTCACTCCTTTCTACACTTCAACTCTATATGAGATATGATTTATTGCCTATAATTCTTGCACAAGAGACATAAATTCTAGCATAAAAGACATTGAAAAAGTGCAGCCTAAGCCGCACTCCATTATAAATCTACACCATAATCAGTAACTACAACCTGTCCTGTAATAGGTGCTGCATCATCACTTGCTAAGAAAAGAGTGACTCTTGCAACATCTTCTGGACTACATGGTTTAAGGGATAAATCACTATGAGCACTCATAGCACCCATCATCTTCATATCCATTGTATCAGGTGTTAAGCCTGCTGCCATATCTGTAGTGATACTGCCAGGACAAATCACATTACAACGAATATTTTCTTTCGCAAAACGCATTGCAGTATGTTTAGTAACCCCAATAATAGCTGCTTTAGTAGATACATAAACAGCTCCTCCAGCACCAAACTGACCTGCAACACTTGCAATATTTACAATAGAAGCACCACTTGTCATAACCTTTAATGCTTCAGACATACAATACATTGTACCCTTTTGGTTAATATCAATAACTCTATTTAAGTCATCATAATCAATACGATCAATCGCATTTAATCCTTTATCAAGTACACCTGCATTATTCACTAATACATCTACTTTACCAAATGTTTCTACAGTTATCGCAACTACTTACTTTACATCAACAATATAACAAATAACAGTAGTAACACATAAAACA
>NZ_DAWDDM010000106.1:0-6495 GCF_052354645.1 Catenibacterium sp. | reverse complement strand
CTTTAATACTGTATTATTGGCTTTAATAGAGATAAACTCTGTTGTCATAATACCACCAGCAGTGCTTGGATCATATTTCAACAGGCTCTCAATATGTGTCTTATCCTCTATATCTAATTTAGATAATACATCTGCACGTTCTTCTGGATCATCTAGTTCACCAATCAAATCGGCTAATTCATCATCACTCATCTCATCTAAGATAGCACTCTGACGATCTTTAAGGAATGTTTTAAGGATTTCATACTGCTCATCCTCATCCTCTTCTTCCTCAATAACATCCGCAATAATATCATTCGGGAGTTTAGAAAGAATATTATTTAACTGACTATGATGATCCTGTAATACATCAAGAATATCCGCGGGGTGAATATCATCTATCGCTTCCTGAATCTGTTCTGAAGTCCCATTTATTAAGAGACTAGTAAGATGTTCTTTTGTCATCTTATCCATGTTATTCACCCTCCTTGTATATATAAAAGTCCTTTGCCATTTTATCATTTTTTATATTAAATCTAAAGTCTTATAATGTAAAACTATTACAAAAAAAGTCATCGTTTAGATGACTTTCATAGCGCCCTGCTGTCTGATATGAGTGACATAGCAACAATGTTTACCCATATACTTTTCTATTTCATTCTTATACTTTCTAGCATAATCATTTTCTACAAATACCTGGATAGTACCTTCAAAACCAGGACCATGTACTCTTACTACACCCTTATCTTTTAGAATCTTTTCACTCATACAGATTGCGAGAGAAATGTTCTGATGAGAAGGATCTTTTGAAGAATAAACATTCTGTAAATATTCAAATGAACTATTACCTGAACGTCTGATCTGAATCTTGAACTCATGGAAGTTACCATCTCTTAATGCCTTTAATTCCTTATTTACACGCTTTTCTTCACTATAGAAATGCATTGCACGTAAAATAGCTCTATCTGAACATACTTTACGCATTGGAATGATATGTTCATAGAATTCATTTTCATCTACTTCTCTTAAGAATTCTTTACCAAAATATTTGGCTACTGATCTCATTTCTTCAATGATAGCACGATATTCTTTCGTTAAGTTAGCTGGTACATCTTTTGTATCTACTATGCATAAAGAATGATTGAACTGTTCAAACTTAATCATCTGTTTCTTAATAAGTGGTTTCTTAGGATCCTTGAAATCAATCTTGATTAAACCACCAATCGCACAAGCCGCCTGATCCATTAAACCACATGGTTTACCAAAATAGATGTTTTCAGCATACTGTGCAATCTGGGCAATAATCAATGGATTAATAGAACCACTATTGTATAAACCATTTAAAATAGTGGCAAGAAGTACTTCTATTGCAGCACTTGATGACATACCTGAATAAAGTGGTACTTCACTTGTAATATAAGCGTTAAAACCGCCTACTTCATAACCTAATTTTTGGAACTGAGATACAATACCTTTAATTAAAGATTCAGTTGTACCCTGTTCATCAAAAGCTAACTTTAATCCTGCTTTACTAATTGTGATAGGGCGAATATCTGGGAATCCTTCAGAAGTAATTCTTACGACATTATCATCTGTAGGTGTAACAACCGCAATAATATCACGGTTAACAGAACATGCAAGCATCTTACCATGCTGATGATCTGTATGCATACCACAGATTTCACTACGTCCTGGTGCACTATAGATTTCTACTTCTTCATCACCATATAATTCAATAAACTGTTTTAAAGCAGTGACATAACGATTCTTCTGCTTTGTAAGTCTGGCATCTTCTGTATAAAGATCCTTGATGAGTGCTTTATATTCCCCTTTGTTAAATCCTGTAATAATCTTACTTGCTTTTTTCACTTGAATCACCTCGAATATATATATGAAATCATTGTTAGTTATCTATTAAGATTTTAACATTTCTTACCATAGTTGTACACTTCTAGACAAATGAATATTCGAAATTAATCACACAATAGTATGTAGTGTTCATTTCTTTGACCTTAGAAGTAATTAATTTATTAAGTTCCTTCTTACTGTATTTATCATCCTTCATTAATACATCAAAGACAAGATTAGTATGTGTAGGACCTCTTACTATTCTAAAGTCATGGATAGAAAGTGATGAATCAATAGTTTCTACAATACTAGTCACTTTATCTCTTAATTCATTTGTGAGTGTGTCATGGATATCAATAGGATCCATATGGATTGTAGTAAGAATATGGAACTTCTCCATCATTGCACGTTCAATATTATCTATTTCATCATGTGTTGTCATCATATCAATAGAAGCATCTACTTCACAATGAACAGTTAAATAACGACGTCCTGGGCCATAGTCATGCATCATTAAATCATGTATACCCATAACACAATCATAGCTCATTAAATAGTTTTCTATTTCTTTAATTGTTTCTGGATCTGGTTTGATACCAAGAAGTGGATCAATGGTTGATTTTGCGATAGAGATACCAGAAATGACAACAACAACAGAGACTGCCGCACCAATGAGACTATCCACTGGTAGATCAGTAACTAAAGAAGCCACAAGAGCCACAATAGTGGCAGAAGTTGCCATAACATCATTCATACTATCCTGGGCAGCTGCTTCTAATGCGGTTGAGTTAATTTCTTTACCTGCTTTACGATTAAAGTAACCCATCCATATCTTAACTAATACTGAAAATATCAAAGCAATAAGTGCAGGAACACTGAACTTAACTGCTTCTGGATTAAAGAGTTTTAAGACTGCATCCTTTAAACTCATTAAACCTACTAAAATAATTAAAAAAGAAATGCCTAAACCTGTAATATATTCAAAACGTCCATGACCATATGGATGTTCTGCATCAGGATGCTTATTCGCAAGTTTAAATCCAAAGAATGTCGCAATGTTACTTCCTGCATCAGATAAGTTGTTGTAACCATCTGCGACAATAGAAACAGAATGAACTAATGTTCCAAAAATAAGTTTAAATACTACAAGTACGATATTACATACTATAGAAATAATAGAACAGACTGTTCCATATTGTTCTCTTACATGTGCATCTTCTGTATTCTTATAATCACGTACAAATGTCTTTATTAATAACTGATACATAAATACTCCCCCTCGTATCTATTAAAAAAGAGAAAGGAACCTTTCTCTAAAAAATTGAAACAATTTTTCTAACGTAAACGTTTCTTCCATCACGTCTTACAAGTTCTAATTCATCCATTTCATCAAGATAGCCTTCAATCTTTGCGGCATTGACTTTCTTATTCGCAATCTTAACTAACATCTCAATAATTGCAGGAGAATCATCTTTTACATAGGCATTATTATCCTGATCATAATGTGGTTTATTCAATAATGTATTTAATACAGCCACATAAGCCCATTTGACTTCTAGTCTTATAAGGTTATACTGCATCCCATTAAATAATTCACCAGGAATGTAGTATTGATCATTTTTTTCGCTATTTAGTTCTTCTACATCATCTTTTGTAAGTATTTCTATCATCTTTATCTCTCCCATCTCGCCTATTATAACATAGACTTAATTATCTTTCACTCTTTTTGTGAATGTAGTTACATCGTCAAATCCAATTTCCTGATATTGTTTTAAAACATCTTCTACATGTTCTCCTACACGATCACTTGTATGAGAATCAGTACCCACTGTAATTATTGTACCACCTAGTTCTTTATAACGCTTCACAATATCAAAATTAGGGAAACCACATGTCTTATTTAATGCATATCCTGATGTATTGACTTCAATACCTTTACCCTTTTGAATAAGTGTCTTTAAGATTTCATCAATAATATCCTGATATAACTCATGTTCTACACGTTTATCTTCATAAGGACCATAACGCATAATATAGTCTAAATGACCTAAACAGTTGAAACAGTCAAATGTCTGTACACATTTTAATGTTTCTTCAAAGAATTCTCTATGTGCTTCTTCTTTTGTTTTACCCTTGAAGAATTCTCCATAGTAGAATTCTGTATGATGAATAACATGAATAGAACCAATGACATAATCAAAAGGACATTGTGCTACAAAAGTGTTGATTTCATCAATATGATCCATGTCTAATCCAACTTCTACACCAATCTTAATAGTAATACGATCTACATATTCATTCTTCAAGGCACTCAGTTCCATGAAATAAGCATCTGTATCTAGATCAAATGTATCAATAGGATAATCAAAATCACGATGATCAGTAAAACATATTTCATCTAATCCCATTCTAATTGCCTGTTCAATATGTTCACGAGGACTTGCTTCACTATCACCACTAAAATGCGTATGCATATGATAATCAATCTTACGCATTAAGTCCACGCTCCTTCTTATATTCCTCTAATACTTCTGTTTCAGAAAAATGGCGTGTCACTTCATCTTCACCTATCATATAAGTTTCATGACCTTTACCAAGTAATAAAACAACATCACCCTTACTAGCCATATCTAATGCATGATAGATGGCTTCTTTACGGTCAGGAATAATCGTATATTCACCATGATACTTATCAATACCCACTACGATGTCCTTGCAGATATCCACAATCTTTTCTCCTCTTGGGTTATCTGCAGTCAAGATAGAATAACCACCATGTTTTGCGACTACTTCACCAGATTCATATCGTCTTGTCTTAGAACGTTTTCCTCCACTGCCATAAACTACAATTAACTTATTAGGATTATACTGTTCTACAGTAGAAATAATACTTTCAAAAGAGACACCATTATGAGCATAATCGATTAATACACTATAATCAGGTGAGACATGCATGACTTGTCCTCTACCTAATACATGAACCTGTGGTAATGTATTTTGTATATCCTTTGTAGGGACATCAATTAAATAACAGATCATAATTGCAACTAATGCATTATAAGCATTGAACTTACCTGGCATAGAAGCTTTAAAAGAGGCATTAATTAATCCCTTTGTATCAAAGGTAATACCTAATTGACCATTCTCATTATAAAGTTCAATATGGAGAGCTTTAAGGTCACTGTCTTTTTCAATGCTGTATGTTAATACCTTGCAAGGAACATCCTTTGTGAACTCTTCAAAATGTTCATCATCCTTATTAAATAAACCAACCTGACAGAAATCAAATAAATGTTTCTTACATGCCATATATTCCGCAAAATCCTTATGTTCATTAGGGCCAATATGGTCAGGTGAAATATTTGTAAAGACACCATAATCAAATTCAATACCAGCGACACGGTTCATCTTTAAAGCCTGACTTGATACTTCCATGACACAATATTCACAATCATGTTCTACCATTTTTCTCATGATACGCTGTAATTCATAAGATTCTGGTGTTGTATTGGCTGTAGGTTCATGGATATCTCCAATAAAAGTACCATTTGTCCCAATAATACCAACCTTCTTACCTGCATGTTCTAGAATAGACTTGATCATTAATGAAGAACTCGTCTTACCCTTTGTTCCTGTAATACCAACAACCTTTAATTCTTTACTAGGATAATTAAAATAAGCACAAGATAATAAAGCTAAGGCAATACGTGTATCCTTCACCTTAATATAAGTCATACCTTCTTTTAAAGGGACATCCTGAGAAATTACAATCGCATGAGCACCCTTTTCAATCACCTGATCAATAAAATCATGTGCATTAAAAGCAGCACCAACCATACAGACAAATAAGCTGCCTTCTTCTACTTTACGTGAATCATAGACTAATGTTGTAATATCTACATCTTTATTCCCAATGATTTCATATTCAAAACCATTTAATAACTTTTCTAATTTCATACAAACACCTCTCTTACACGATTATAACAAAAAAAAAGAGAGAATTAAATCTCTCCTCTTGTATGGAATACTTTTTTGTTGCCTGTCACCTTATGTCTTTCCTTTAATTTATCTAAAACATCATCTACAGTTAAGCCATAGGCATTCATTAAGACTAATACATGATAATATAAATCTCCTATTTCACCAATCAAATCTTCTTTAGAAGTATTTTTAGCTGCAATAACTGTTTCAGTGGCTTCTTCTCCAACCTTCTTACAGATCTTATCAATACCTTCATTTAATAAATAGTTTGTATAAGACTTTTCTACTGGATGTACTTTTCTATCTTCAATAAGATCATAAAGTTCATGCGCAAAATCACTATTGTCATAAGGAATCACTTCATTAAAGAAGCAAGAATAAGAACCTGTATGACAAGCAGCACCGACTTGTTCTACATAAATAACGATTGTATCTAAATCACAATCTAAATAAAGACCTTTAATATGCTGGAAATGTCCTGATTCTTCTCCTTTATGCCATAGTTTATTTCTAGAACGTGAATAGAACCAAGTATCTCCTGTTTCTAACATCTTTTCATATGCTTCTTCATTTACATAAGCCAGCATTAATACCTGTTTAGTCTTGACATCCTGTACAACAGCAGGTACAAGACCATTCATTTTCTCAAAATCTGGTTTCATTACATATTTCTCCTTACTGGAATAC
>NZ_DAWDDM010000105.1:0-6501 GCF_052354645.1 Catenibacterium sp. | reverse complement strand
AACTTACATCTTTAATGAGGCCACGCCACACTAATTCATCATAAAATGTCATAATTTCCTCCTATAATATAAAAGAGAATCCATCCAAAGGACGAATTCTCGCGTTACCACCTTTATTCATGTCAAAGACATGCTCTCTTGTTGATAACGGTGTACTCACCGTCTAGACTTTGCATCTAGAAGCTCCAAAGTGTATTCATTCATACTGCTGCCCTTATTTTCACCAGCCATAAGTTCTCTAAACCAGCGCATATGAATTACTTGTCTTTTTCATCACAATTAAAAGTCTACATGAAATCATGATGTTTGTCAATATCAGCTTGTGAAGACACTTTCCAACATCAGCTTCGTTTCATCAAGATGGAATGCATCTACTAAGACAATGATACGATCTCCTGATATGAGCTTTGTATCCCCTTTTGGAATGATTTCTTCTCCACCACGAATAACGGAAACAATCAAGCTACGACGTGGAAGTTGTAAATCTTTAATATAGTGATCACAGGCATTTGAACCAAAACCAACTGTATATCCAATGAGTTCCTTACTATCTGCATATTCTTCCATTGACTGATAAGGCTGATTGTTTAAAAGATTCGTTAAAAGACTTTCATAAATCGGTTCACTATGTAAAAGATTGGCTACATAATAAGAAACAAATGAAACAAGTGCAATTGGTAGGAGCATCTTTAAAGTTCCACTCATTTCCGCAATAAGCACAATACCAGTAATCGGCGCTCTTACAATGGCACTAAAGTAAGCAGCCATTGCCATAATAATGAAGTTCATAAAATACTCGGAAGGAACACCACACATAATAGCAACCTTACCTACACTTGCACCAATAAGACTTCCAAGAATGAGTAGTGGGAAGAAGATTCCTCCAGCAGCACCCGATCCAAATGAAACACATGAAATAAGTAATTTTAATATAAATAATAAGACAAGAGTAGATAAAACAAGATTTGGTTCATTGAGATATTCTACAAGTTTATGTCCTCCACCCATGACAAGTGGACAGTAGAATCCAAGAATTCCAGATAACACTAAAGGGATAATGACTCTTTGATGTTTCTTTAAGAATGGTGTTTTCTTATAAAGTTTAATAGTTCCCATTGTAGCCTTATTATAGAAAGCACCTAATACGCCAGCGATAATACCGAGAATAATAACCCAGATATAATTCTTTAAAGGGAATGTTTCTTTGATTGAGAAAGCTAAAGTAGGTGATAAACCAAAGATATTTCTACTTAAGAAATCCGCAGTAATAGATGCAATCATTACAGAAACAAGTGCACTTGTAGAGAAGTTCTTATGAACTTCTTCTAAAGCAAACATGATACCTGCAAGAGGTGCATTGAAGGCTGCAGATAAGCCAGCCGCTGCTCCAGCTGTCATTAAATAACGCTCTTCAGTTTTTACACGTTTTCCTTTTTTCGCAAGAGCTTTACCAACCATACCACCTAGCTGGATACTTGGACCTTCTCTCCCTAATGATAAGCCACCTACAAGTGCAAGCGCACCTGCACAGAATTTTGCAAGTAAGACTCTCCACCAGCATTCATCAATACGTCCCTGTACTTCTGCTTCTAGCTGTGGAATACCAGAGCCCCCGATCATAGGTTCCCACTTTAAAAAGATTGAAATAATAAGACCTAATACAATAAGGCCAATGATCCACAAAGGCCAATAAGACACGTTATGTGCAACAAAGTCCCTTATAGTAAAATAAATAGATTCTGCATTTGATAAAACAAGACGATAAACGATACAGACAGCACCTGACACGATACCAACAAGTAAACCTTCATAAGCCAAGCGCTTATTGAGTTTACTTCTTTCTCGTAATATATTTGCAGTATCAGATTGATTTTTAAGCATATATAATCCTCCCAGTAATTATAATGACCGATACTATTTTAGCACAATCTAAACCAGTAAAAAAGGATGCCTCAGCATCCTTCTTTGGTTATTTAGTTGTATCACGCTTGATGAATGTATAATGCATTGGCACTTCTGCTTCATCAATTTCTTCATGATTTAAGATCTTTGTAAGAAGTCTGATTGCGATAGCACCCATATCATATACAGGTACATGAATAGTAGTAAGAGGTGGACGACAAATAGTCGCATAACTTGTATCCATCATACCAACAACCTGCATATCTTCAGGTACATTGATACCATGATCAATTGCTGCATTGACAACAGCGACTGCTTCCTTGTCATAGCCTGTTAAAACAACATCATGCTTATGAGTATCAAAATATTCCTTTAATTGAGGATAGCTTTCTTCATAATGGTTAGAAACATCCACAATATAATCTTCTGGAAGTGTTTCACCACTATCTTTAAATGCTTCTTCAATACCCTTCGCAAAATCATTTAAATCAACTAAGTTTTGAGTAGCTCTTACGAAGCAGATATCCTTTTTACCCTGTTCAATAAATTGTTTAGTCATATCATATGCAATACTCTTTGCATCAACATATACAGAGCAGATATCTTCATCAGAAATCTTATATCCAACAACAACTGCAGGAATACGGTATTTTTTAATGAGATCAATTTCTTTATCAATGCAGTTATTGTTAAATAATACAACACCATCAGCTCTTGATTTAATAACCTTCTCAATTACTTCTTCAATTGGGTTACCTAAACCAAGTTCATCAGTTGTATACATAATGATATTGAAATCTAAAGTACGTCCAGTATCTCCAATACCACCAATCATATCTTTTACATGTCCAAATAGTGACTGTGGGAATACAACTGCAATAGTTGTAGTTTTACTAGTTGCAAGACCTCTTGCAATCTGATTAGGCTTGAAATCGAGTCGTTTAATTGTTTCAAGTACACGTTTTCTTGTTGCAGGCTTTACAACATTAGAACCATTAATTACTCTTGAAACTGTTGCAAGTGAAACATCAGCTGCTTCTGCAACATCATAGATTGTTACTTTCTTCTTCATACTAGTCCTTGATTTCCTCAATCATTTCATCTAGCTGTTTTTCAACATCATCAATTTGCTGATCAATCACATCTTCATCAATCATGGCAGCCTTATCATTAATCATTGTTTTCACTTCATCGATTTTCTGATTCACACGTCCAGTTACTTCTACAACTGAACCTTTCACCTTATCAAAATTTTCACTAGATTTTACTTTTTCTGCTAAAATTTCTAACTTTTTCTGTACTTCATCTACTTTTTCTTTAGTAGTTTCTTTAAAATCATCAGGATCAAATTCATCTACTGATTTTTTGATATTTTCAATTGTTTCTCCTAATTTAGCTTCAACGTCTTCTCTAGTAAGACTTGCTAAATAATCATAAGTAGATTTTGATTTAGCTTTGATGTCTTCTCTTAATTCACTACCTTTCTTAGGTGCAAATAATAAACCGGCTAAAACGCCTAATCCTACTCCGAATAATACTTTTCCGAATTTCATAATTATACCTCCTATTTTTTCTTCAAGATATTTTTCAAGCCTAATACCGTTCCTAATATACCTGTGCTTGATCTCTTCTTATTAAAAATACCACTTACCACGTTGATAGGTTCATTGAGCTTATCCATTTTATAGTTGATATCATCCACTGTGACATTTACTTTAGAAACTGTTGTTTCTAAATGCTGTGCCAAATGACTGACATCTTTTAAAGTTGTAAGTGCATGGATAAGAAATACTCCTAGAGACACTAATGCAAATACACCAGCGAGCACTAGAATACATAGACAAATTGTTAAGATATCCACGGGATGTCCTCCTATGCCTTTTCTTTTTCCTTAATAACTAAATCTTCTAACTTATAAATATCCTTAGGACTCATAAATAAGAATACTGCGTTATCATATTGTGCCAATTCTTTTGCACCTGCTTCATCTTCAGTAACTACTTTAGAACGAGGTAGGTTCTTAGTAATAACACTGACATCAATATCGATTCCTGGTTCCTTTGGCGCATTTTTAGGGAAATCTACAAAATATGGATGATCAACTGTATCCATGATTCGTGCATAATCCTTCGCAAATCTTAAGCCACGAGAATATCTATCTGGCTGATAAACCGCAACAATCTGCTTGCCAGGGAAACGTGTTCTTGTTTCTTCGATTACATATTTAATAGCTGTTGGATGATGAGCATAGTCATCAACATATACGTTATTACCTACTTCTTTCACTGCATAACGTCTCTTAGTTCCCTTAAATGTACTTAGCTGACTCTGCATATAATCAAAGTCCATACCTTCAAGATAACCTAAAGTAATAACACCTAATGTGTTATAAAGTGTATGCATACCATAGAATGGTAAAGTGAAATGTCCAAAAAGATCACCATAGATATATACATCAAATGAAAGACCTTTTTCATTATTAATTACATTTTTAGCCTGAACATCATTACCGTCTTTTACACCGAATTTTACAACTCTCTTTGTATAATTCAAATGTGGAAGATGTGGATCATCACCCCAGATGACAATAGCCTTTTTAGCCTGGTTGGCATATTTTTCAAAAGACTGTTCATACTGTTCCATTGACTTGAAATAGTCTACATGGTCCATTTCAATGTTGTTAATATAAGCATAATCTGGATGATACCATAAGAAATGATCTTTATATTCGCAGCATTCAGCTATGAAATACTTAGCACCCTTAGTGGCATAACCAGTACCATCACCAATTAATACATTTGTCTTATCATAGTCTTTAAATAAATGATAAGCCATACCTGTAGTTGAAGTCTTACCATGTGTACCTGCAATACCGATACTAATATGATCATCCATAAGCTTAGCTAGGAAATCATAATAGTGATGAATTGTTACATTAGGATTATCTTCTGCAGCAGCCACTTCTTCATTAGAACGGTCAAATGCATTCCCTGCAATAACATCCATACCGTCTTTAATGTTGTCTTTGTTAAATGAATAAATAGGAATATGTCTTTCTCTTAAGCCATCTTCAAGGAAGATATACTTATCAATATCACTTCCTGCAACTTCATAACCTAAATCATATAAGATTCTTGCAAGAGAAGCCATTCCTGAACCTTTAATACCTATAAAATAATACATATATTTTGTCACCTCGATAATATATTAACACAAATTAAATAATGATTACATAGATATCACTTAAAAATGAAAGTATTTTCATAAATTGGTAAGAAAAGGATCGTCTATCCTAAAAGTTGGTGTATCAAATATCTCACTTTCACCTAAATGAATAGTCAATACCTGTTCAATAGTGAGTCCAATAGTTTCACCATCTTTAAATGCCACATTGTTCATAATAACATAGAGTGCAGTATCTTTAATGAAGTCTAATACATTCATAGGTTCACCAATAGAAGAGACTTCTATTTCATGATAGCCGAGCTTTTCAAGACCATCTGTATAAGCCCCTACCCCATTTTCTAATGGATATAAACCAAACCAGATGACGTTATAAATAGGAAACATATCCTGATCAATCATCTTGGCCATTGTTTGATAAAAAGATGGTTCATAGATGACATCATTCATATAAACTCCTACAACATTCTCATCAATGTTTGAACATACTTCTTCTACAAATAAAGGACAGTCTGTCTGAATAGTTTCAATTGTCTTATGGACATGAATCATACCCGTATGATTTTTAGTACATGCATCTGCTTCTTCCCACATAAAGTTACTTAATGCTGCATTGAGACGTACTTTGTCATCTAATGGTTGATTAATATAATCACTTGTTTCATTGACTGGTTCTTTTACTAATAAAAATGCTTCTAATTCCATCTTTACTCTCCCTCAAACAATAAGTCTTCTAACTCTTTAACAGACTCGACATAATAAGTACATTTAGTCTTGATGTCTTCTTTGATTTCTTTGATATCATGAGCCCATCCAGCTCCACATGCATCAATATGCGCATCTCGTGCCATCTGTACACCTGGTAATAAATCATCTACAAGTAAGACATCTTCTTTATTTAAATGAAGCTCTTTAATAATTCTTTCTACAGGCCAAGTAGATGGTTTACGCTTTTCAGGAGGTAATTCCCAGCCATATATAATAGAAGGCTCTGGTAAATCATTATTCTTATAATCACGAATGATTGTATGCTTCATTGAATGAGAAATAACACAGATAGTGCCACCTTCATTCACATAACGCCATAATAAATCATGAATGCCATCAAAACTGACAGGTGCATGATCACGAATATAGGACTGCCAGTTATTTTCCTGTATATGCATTTCTTCTTCACTGAATTTTAGTATATCAAAACATAATGCAGTGAAACCTGGCTTATAATTATACTTGAAATAATCTTCACAAGTCATAGTAACACCAGGACGCAATTTACTTAATGAGTCTAAGAATGCAGGAAAGTTCACTGTACGTGTGCTATCTACAATCGTATCATCATGATCTAATATCAAACATTTATATTTCATTTTTTTCTCCATTTCCCCGCGCCTTCGTTGCGCGGACACAAATATTTAA
>NZ_DAWDDM010000104.1:0-6525 GCF_052354645.1 Catenibacterium sp. | reverse complement strand
CTATTCCAGTACTTAGAAAAATGACTCATCTACCTGTAATCATTGACCCATCACATGCTGGTGGTAAATGGTGGTTAGTAGAACCAATGGCTAAGGCAAGTGTGGCAGCAGGATGTGATGGATTACTTATTGAAGTACATAATGATCCAGAACATGCATTATGTGATGGGGCTCAGTCATTAAAGCCTAAAAAATATACAAAACTTATTGAAGAATTACGAGAAATTGGTAAAGTAGTAGGTAAAGAAATATAAGTAGAAAGGAAGTATAATTATGGATTTACACGGGAGAAGTTTTTTAACACTTAAGGATTATACTAAAGAAGAAATCTATTATCTTCTAGACTTAGCTAAAAAGCTAAAGGCTAAGAAGAAAGCAGGAAAGATTGGTCATTCACTTGAAGGCAAGAATATTGCCTTATTATTCGAAAAAACATCTACACGTACAAGATGTGCTTTTGAAGTAGGTGTTCTTGATGAAGGAGGACATGCTACTTTCTTGACTCAGTCACAGATGGGAAAGAAGGAGTCAATTGAAGATACAGCGAAAGTACTAGGTAGAATGTTTGATGGAATTGAATTTAGAGGATTTAAGCAGGAAAATGTTGAAGCATTAGCTAAGTATTCAGGAGTACCTGTATGGAATGGTTTAACAGATGTTGACCACCCTACTCAGACTTTAGCTGATTTTCTAACTATTCAGGAACATCTTGATAAGCCTTTAAATGAAATTAAGTTTGTCTTTACTGGTGATATTAGAAATAATGTATGTTATGGATTAATGTATGGTGCATGTAAGGTGGGAATGCATTTTGTATGTTTAGGTCCTAAATCATTAGAAATGGATCCAGAAGTTGTGGCTTATTGTCAGGAAGAATGTAAAAAGTCTGGTGGAAGTTTGACTATTACTGATGATACAGATGCAGTTGATGGTGCTGATGTTATCTATACTGATATCTGGGTTTCAATGGGTGAAGATGAATCATTGTATAAGCCAAGAGTGGAATTATTAAGTCCATTTAAAGTAACCAAAGAATTAATGAGTAAGACACATAATGACAATACATTATTTATGCATTGTCTACCATCTTACCATGATTTCGAAACAGAAACAGCAAGAGTAAAACATGAACAGGGATTAGATGTTCGTGAAGTGGATGATGAAGTATTCAGAAGCAAAAACTCTGTTGTATTTGATGAAGCAGAAAATAGACTTCATACAATTAAAGCTGTTATGGTTGCAACATTAGGTAAAGAAGATTAATGAAACATTTATTTACATCTTACTATGATGACAAAGGCATGTATGTCATATATAACGAAGAGACTGCAAATGCGGATAGTGTAATTGAGTATGTTGTTGTGATGTTAGAACAGTTTATCAATACACTTGCAGAAGAATCTGATGAGACAATTGAAAATGTAATAGAGATTGTCGGTAAGGATTTTAATGATTTTGTTTCCAGTTATTATGAAGGAAACTACGAACTGCTTGTTTCTAAGGCAGTGGATCGTGGTTTTGCGCATGAGCAGCAGGAATTAGTGGGAGTAAGAGATGAGAATGCGATTGGTATAGACTTAGAATTAAGTAATTATAGTGATCTATTCTTATTGATGTCATTGGCTGTTCTAAGTTGTGATTATAGTGATAATGCGAAAGATATATTTACATATCTTGAAAGCATGAATAAAAGTGATTCTGTAAATTAGACTGGAGGGGTTTTCCCCTCCTTTTTACGTAAAAAAATAGAAGAGGATTACTCCTCTTCTATAGCACCATCATAGGCTTGATTGATTGTTTTACTGATCTTATTTTTAGATATCTCTAGTTCCTTCAGACTCTTTTCAAGAGAACCTAAGTTCTTCATGACTCTGTCATAACGTTCATCTAAACGATTCGTATCTTCTTTAAGTTTAATAATACGCTGTTCTATTTCTTTAATATTCTCAGAACGATTAAAGTCTTTAGTAATATTAATAAGTGTAAAGACAACCCCCATAAGTGTAGAAGGAGATGTCATTAAGACCTTCTTATTATGTGCATAATCATATAAATCAGCACATTCATCACATAAATAAAGATAGATGGCTTCACTAGGAATAAACATTACCGCCTCTTCCAATGTTTCCTCGGTAATATATTTACTAGAAATATCATCTATATGCTTCTTTACATTCTTCTTGAATTCATTGCGATAAACAACATCCTTAGGATTATCTACTATCTTTAAATAGTTCTCCATAGGAAACTTAGAATCAATAATGAGTACTTTAGTATTACCTGGTAAATGTAAAGCGGCATCCCCTATTTTTCCATTACTTAAATGATATTGTGATTCAAAGATATGTGAATTATCACCACAATAAAGAGATAGGATATGGTAGAGCTGATATTCTCCAAATGTCCCTCTCTTTTTTGTATTGGTCATAATTACATTAATATCATGCATATCATTGATCATCTGATTTATTTTTGTATCAGATTGACCTAGTGATGTACTCGCATCATTTAACATCGTAATAATAGAATTATATTGTCTATCAAGAGATGAACTATTTGCCTGTGTTTCAGCCATCTTCTCATGAAGTTTCATCTGTGTTGTATAGAGAAGATAAATAACAACAACCAATAGTACAATACAAATAATACTTAATACAATTTCCATATTACTTACGCTTTAAATCTACAATAATTTCTAAGCGAGGTGTATGTGGTTCTTTATCTAGTGAGATAATAGTATTCACATCATACATTTCTTCTAATTGATGTAATGTTTTAGCGAGAGTACTCATGTTATCAGATACAATAATTAAATGTTTAATACCTGATAAAGTAATAGACTTCAATAAATCTTCAGTCATACCATCAACAGTTTCATTGATGATTAATGCATCATATCTATGATTCTTTAAATGATGTGCTGCCTGATCATTGACATGACCTGCAACAAATAACTTGTTGTCTAATTCTAATCTCTTTGCGTTTTCAGTGGCATCATGGATACTTACCTTATTGTCATCAATTGCGACAACTTTGTTTTCAAGCTGTAATTCCATAATTCCTGAACCACAACCCATAGACAATACTTCTTCCTTCTTATCTAATAAAGAAGCAATCTGTCTTGTCTTTTCATCATCCATTTCTGGGTTAAGGATCATATCAGAACGTACTGAAATCTTGAAATCCTTATACTGTGCATGTGTCTGACCATAGATTCTCTTGAATCCCTGTTCATAGAAATCCTGATAACGAGATGTATTTACTGTATAATATAATGCAGTCACTTCATCCAATGCAGCGATTTCTTTAGTCACAGTCTGACTGATACCATCCTGTCCAGTAACGAATGCCACCTGCATTTCTTCACCAATCTGTCTAACAATTAAGAATCTTAAGCCCTTCTTGAACTTATCATTATAATCACGACAGTTATTTGCATTAAGAATATCTTCGATCTTTACTAGTAAAGAATTGATCTTCTTTGTCTGAAGAGGACAATGATCCATTAAAGTAAGGAACTTTGTTTCACGCTGGTAAACGCCCACACATAACTTTCCACTGAAGTAAGTAATTGGGAAAGCAACGATATGACGATAATGTTCTGGCTCTTTCATTCCTACAACAGGCTTGATATCCAAGTCTTTTACAGATAAATCTGTATATTTATGAAGTGTTTCTTTTAATAATTCACGTTTATGAACTAACTGATCAGCATAATTCATATGCTTTAAAGCACATCCCATACACTGATTGTACTGATCACATTCAGGATCCTTTCTTGCTGATGAAGGCTTCTTATATGCAGTCACATGACCTAACATATAAGTCTGTGTCTTCTTATCAATTTCTACTTCAACCATTTCTAATGGTAAAGCATTCTGTACGAAGATAACTTTCTTCTTAATATAACCAATACCTTCACCATTAATACCAAGCTTCTTGATATTTATTTCTTCTCTTTCTTTTCTTGGTTTTGATGAAAATCTTCTTGGTTTTGAATCAAATTCTCTTGCTGGTTTCTTATCGAAGTCTTCTCTTGGTTTTCTGTCAAAATCTCTTCTTGGCTTCTTGTCGAAATCTTTTCTTGGTTTTCTGTCAAAGTCTTTTCTTGGCCCTCTATTTTCTTTCTTATAGCCTTTGTCAGACCCCTTGTTGAAGCCTTTGCGGCTATCCTTTCTAGGTTTTCTGTCGTTGTTAAAGCTTTTTCTTCTTGGTTTACTCTTTCCAAAATCTTCTCTTGCCATTTTACGTTGTTCCTCCTCAAGTATGCAATATGAGTTAAATACATTCCTACATAGAAAATCTCACTTGCCCAATCAAATACAAATAAGATAACACAGATTGAGGTAAGTGGTCCATATAAAGATGTAAAATCTGCATATTTAAAATAATAGTTTAATGCAATATATAAAATCACTATCCCACCAGAAGTTATAAAGGCTCCCTGAAGGGCTTCATGATATGTGATACGTTCTCTTGGGACTATCATATAGATAGCCATAAAAAATAGGACCATAATAAGAAATAATAGGACAAAGCGCATAAATGCAATGCCATATAAAAAATGAAATGCTTTAGATATAGGTCCTGTTGCAAGTAATACAATAGAAATCAATAATGTACCAAGTAACAGCATTGTCACCTTAAAGACATAGATATACCAGGCAATCACTGATTCAGTTCTTTCTTCTATCGCAAACATCTTCTTAGAAATATCATAGATATTTCCTACACCTCTAGATACAGCATAAAAAGACCAAATAAACACTAATATAGAGACTGTATTTAAAGAACTACCCTTTAATGTATCAATCAACATCTCTGCATAAGCTGGCTGTATAAACTCTTTAATACCCATCTCTAGAATATCTACACTTATATGCAAAGAAGATGTTACAACTGCAATAATAGTCATAGAAGGGATCAGCAGGATGATAAGATAAAATGATAAGGCGGCGCTAGAGAAGCTTGGTACATAATAACGATAGTCATCATATATAGCCATTGCTTTATTATATATATCTTTCATGACTGCTCACCTCCAAAAGAAAAAACACTTTAATCGTGTTTTTCTTCATTTTCTTTTTGACTTTCCTCTTCTGGAATAATAAGTCTCAATAATTCAATTCTGTTTTTATCAATCTTTTCAATAATAAACATACAGCCATCTACATAAACCTTCTGATGAGGGTTGGGTGAACCATTCACCTGACCTAAGACAAGACCACCAATAGATTCAAATTCTTCAGAAGCGAATTCTGTACCACAACGGTCATTGACTTCATCTATGTTTAAACTGCCGTCTACTAAATAAACATTCTTAGAGATTTTCTTTACTTCTTCACTATTGTCATCATATTCATCATCGATTTCACCAACGATTTCTTCAACAATATCTTCTAATGTCACAATACCAGCCATAACACCATATTCATCTAATACAACTGATAAAGACACATGTTCCTTACGCATAGAAGCAAAAACATCTGAAATATGATTAAATTCATAAACGAAATAAGCATCTCGCATATAATCTTTCACCTGGAAATGTTCATGATCAACAGGCTTCATTAAGATATCCTTGATATGTAATACACCAACAATCTCATCACCCTCTTCTGAAAGAACTGGTAAACGAGAATATTGCGATTCCTGTAATACAGCAACCACTTCATCATAAGTCGCATCATAATCAACTGTAGCCACGTGAATACGTGGTGTCATGATTTCTTTAATATCAGTATCACCAAAATCAAAGATATTATGCATCATTTCTTTTTCTTCATCTTCTAATACACCTTCTTCATGAGACACGTTTACAATTGTTTTTAAGTCTTCTTCAGAAAGTGTAGGCTGTGGATCAATATTACCACCTAATATATGAATTAAGCCATGAGACACTGCAGTTAAGATAACGACAACTGGTGTAAATATAAAATTTATAAATTGAATAAAACGACAGAATCTATAACATAATGCTTCAGCTTTACTAACGGCTAAAGTCTTTGGTGTAATTTCACCAAAAATAAGAATCATTAACGTAACAAACCCTGTTGCAACTGCAACACCTGTTCCTTCATTACCAAATACACTAATTACAAATGATGTAGTCAATGAAGAAGCTAAAATGTTGACAAGGTTATTGCCTACTAGAATTGTACTTAACAAATGATCTGTATCTTCTAAAAGATTAGAAACAATTAAAGCTTTTGCATGATGAGGATCTTCTTCATCCTCACTTACAGTCTTTACTCTAATCTTAGAAACAGACATAAATGCAGTTTCTGCACTAGAAAATAAGCCTGACAATCCAATCAATAAAATAAAAATAACAACCATCATTATCTGACTCGAGTCCACGACACTATCATACTCCTTTAATAACTATATTGAGTGCTGTATACAAAAGCACAATTCTATTATACATTTTTTATAAGAAACATCAATAAAAAACAAAAAGGAGGAACAAATGTTCCTCCCGATGAACGATTATTATTTAAGTAATGATCTATATAATCCTTCATT
>NZ_DAWDDM010000103.1:0-6553 GCF_052354645.1 Catenibacterium sp. | reverse complement strand
TGTCTTACTGATGTTGTTTATTTCTTTTTTTGTACCGACAATATCTTTATCCGGTCATGTTATTGGCATTATTGGCGGTTTTGTTTCATCTTATATTATTCTTTATATTACAAAAAGAAAAAGACAGAAGTTCTTCTATAGTTCATAAAGCGTTGATATAATTTATACAAGAGGTGAGTCTATGAATATTGCGATTGTCTACAGTCATACAAGTAAATATGCACATATTCTTGCATCACAGATGGCAAAAACTGCAAGAACACAGGCAATTCCCTTTCAGGACTTTGATTTTCATGCCCATGTTGATCTTCTTGTATTAGGATTCGATTGTCCATGCTTTGGTAAACCAAAGGAAGTGGAACAATTCATTATGCATCTTAATCGTCACTATGTGAAGAATATTGCCTTATTTTCTACATTTATGTTCTCATCAAAAGCACTTGATGATATCTCTGATTTATGTATGAAACAGGATCTTCCGCTTATGCGTGAACAATACTGCTGTAAACTTCCAATAGAACTTCATGCTCATTTATCAGATAATGCGATCAATGGTGGTGTCATCTATGTAGATGATATGATTAATATATGTAGAGATTATTATTGACAGCGTGAAGCTGTCTTTTTTAATGCATAAAAAAATACTCCCGAAGGAGTATTATTCGATCACCATCGCATTTGGAATAGGTGCTTTTGGATCTTCTTTATTAAAATGATCATAGTAAAGAATACCTTCAAAATGATCTAATTCATGCTGTAAGCAGATAGCTGTAAAGCCTCTTGCGACAATAGTCACTTCTTGATCTGTTAAGGCATCATATCCCTTAACAGTCACTTTAGCACTTCTAGGTACAATACCTGGCTGATCTTCAGGAACAGACAAGCATCCTTCACCATTTTTTAAATAAGCCACTTTGACTGCATTTGCTACAATACGTGGATTAACAAGTGCCCACTGATCACACTTTACAATATTACCTTCTTCATCTACAGAAGGAATATAAATTGCACACATTCTTTTTGGAATACCAATCTGAATAGCCGCAATACCCACACCTGGTCTTAAATCATACTTTTCAGCTTTTTCTTCATCCTGAGAATCTACAAGATATTGATACATTTCCATTAAAGTATGACGATCTTCATCACTTAATGGTAAAGATACTTCTTTAGATTTCTCACGAATTAAAGGATTTTTATCATCAATTACATTTTTCATGCTTAACATTCTTCGTTTCACCTCTGTGTAATTATAACAGACTCCTTCGCTTTTTCCAATTATGTATACCCTATTTTCTTTTAAGCCTATTTCATGTATAATATTTTTTAACATAGGAGGTATTTTAACATGTATGATTATCCATTAGAACCAGATTGGTCAACAGAAGAAATTATCGAGGTTGTTGGGTTATATAATGCAGTAGAACAGGCTTATGAAGAAGGTATTAGTTCTAAAGAATTCATGGAACATTACCGTGCATTTACGTCTATTGCAGATTCAAAAGCTTTACAAAAACAATTAGATAAAGCTTTTGAAGAAGCATCTGGCTATTCTATTTATAAAGTATTTAAACGTTCTCAGGAAGAAGAGTGGGTTAAACTATGAACTTCATCAAGAAGACACAGATGATGTTTAAACGTACTGGTACAGATAAAACCATCTATGCCTGTACGATTTTTCTCGCATTATTTGGGATTGTGATGATTGGAGATGCTTCTGTAGGTATGTCGGCAAGTGAAGGCTCTAATTTTGCGACTAAAAACCTATTGAAACAATGTTTATTCGTTATAGTAGGCTTAGGTTTTATGTTCTTATTTGCGCGTGCCTATAAAACACGTCGTATATCAGAAACATTAATGCTTGTCACTTATGGTGTATGTATTCTTATGATGCTGACATGTATAATGTGGACAATCAATAATTCTCATGCCTGGATCAAGATTGGTCCATTTACTATTCAGCCTGTAGAGTTTATGAAACTGACCTTGATTATACTACTGAGTTATATATTTGGCGTCTTACCAGATCAGATACGTATTTCTCCACGTTTATCAAAAGAGAAAAGAAATAAACTTATCTGGCGTAAAGCAGTTGTTTGTGTGTTTTTTCCAGCCTTTCTTGTCGTTTTCGCATTTTTAATCTGTTGGAAGGTACAGAAGGATATGGGAAGTGGCTTGATATTATTCGTTATGGCAACATGCCTATTCTTTGCGACACCATCTCAATACTATCGTCCCTTTAAGATTATTGGCTTAATTGGAGTATTGTTTCTAGTGCTTATCTTTATTCTGTTTCATAATTTTTTCTTAAAGAGTCATCAGATGGCTCGTATCTCATCATGGCTGAATCCATTGAAAGATATCTATGGTACTAACTATCAGATCATTAATGGTTTTGTAGGATATACAAATGGCGGTTTAATTGGTCGTGGGTTTGGAAACTCTATTATGAAATTTGGTTATATCCCAGAAGCACAGAGTGACTTTATTTCATCTATTATTGTAGAAGAATTAGGACTTGTAGGTTTTGCAGCTTTCTTTATTCCTTATTCTATTATTATTTATAGACTCTTTAGATATGCTTTTGCGATTAAGGATTCAAGAGAAAAATTAACACTTATTGGAATTGCAAGTTATTTCTTTGTTCATTTAATGGTTAACGTAGGTGGTGTATCAGGACTTATTCCAATGACTGGTGTGCCTCTCCTATTAATTAGTGCAGGTGGAACTTCTACCTTAGTTGCTTTAATAGGAATTGGTATAGCTCAGGCCATTATTGCGAAATATAATCGTGAAAAGAAGCAGGAGGCTATTGAGAAATCATTATGATCTATGACTCAATAAAAGAACTCATTGATGCAATTAAAGAAGAGGAATGTTTTAAAAACTATCACTCTTCTTTAAGTGTATTTGGTAAGCCGGAAGTTAAATCTTTGATGAATGAAATGAATAGACTTAAGGAAGAAAAGGAAGATTTGGCACGCTTTGGCAGCTATTGTGACTCGTCACATATACAAGAACGTATCACAGATATAAGAAGAGAACTATATCGCTTGCCAGAGATGAATGCTTATTTAGAGTCTTATAGTGAACTCAATAAGATGTTAGATGAAATTACAGATATTGTCTTTGATGATATTAGTGATGAACTCGCAAAGGGAAGGATTGGAAGAAGTTATGCGCGTTATAGCAGGTAAATATAAAAGTAGACAGTTAAAGGCTGTCCCTACAAAATTAACTCGTCCTACGACAGATAAAAATAAAGAAAATCTTTATAACATGATTGGTCCTTATTTTGATGGAGGAATTTGTCTTGATTTATTTGCAGGAAGTGGAGGCCTTGGTATTGAAGCATTAAGTAGAGGAATGGATGAACTTTATGCAGTAGATAAACAATATAAGGCATTTCAGGTTATTAGAGAAAATATTAATAGTTTAAAGATCACAAATGCGCATGTAATAAAGGCTAATTATCGTAAAGCTTTAGGTACTTTTAAGGAAGAAGGAATCAAGTTTAGTCTTGTATTATTAGATCCACCTTATGGTATGAAAGTTAATATGGATATTATCCATACATTAAAGGATAATGGAAATTTGATGGATGGCTGTATTATTGTGGTAGAAGACTTAACTGAAGAAAAGCTTGAATATGAAGCACCATTTAGACTTATTAAAGAAAATAATTATGGTATTACTTGTTTACAGATTGTGAAATACGAGGAGGCTGCAATGTGATAAAAGCAGTATATACAGGGACATTTGATCCTGTGACCAATGGCCATCTTGATATCATTGAACGTGCGTCTAAGATGTATGATGTACTTTATGTGACTATTTTTATTAATCCACATAAGACATGCTTATTTACTGTAGAAGAACGTATGGAGATGTTAAGAGAAGCAACGAAGCAGTTTCCTAATGTTGTCATTGACGAAAGCAGTAGTCTTGCTGTAGAGTATGCAAGGGAAGTAGGGGCACAGGTATTAGTGCGTGGTTTACGTGCAACAGAAGACTATAACTATGAGTCTCTCATGTGCTTTACAAACCAGTATTTAGATGACGGCATTGAAACTGTCTTTCTAATGACACGTCTTGCTTATACATTTGTCTCTTCTTCATTTGTGAAAGAAATCGTATCTCATAAACATAGTGTAGAAGGACTTGTACCGGCATGCGTTGAAAAAAAACTAATAGAAAAATACAGGGGGTAGATTATGCGTTTATTATTAAAGAATGCACATTTGTATCGTCATCAAGCATTTAGTGATACAGATGTATTGATTGAAGATGGCATCATCAAGAAGATTGGTGCATGTAATGAAGAAGCAGATCAAGTAATTGATCTTCACGGAGCACTTTTATCTCATAACTTTATTGATATCCATACACATCTTCGTGAACCTGGCTTTGAACATAAAGAAACTATTTCTACAGGTAGTGCATCTGCACTTTATGGTGGATATGGTACTATTGTTGCAATGGCCAATACATTACCTTGTATGGATGATAAGGAAACTATTGAAGATTTCACTAAACGTTGTGAAAAGGATGCACAGGTAAAAACATATACTTATAGTGCGATTACAGAAGGACTAAAAGGTCAGAAGGTTGTTGATATGGAAGAAAATATCAAACAGCCTATTGTGCTTGGCTTCTCTGATGATGGTAAAGGTGTCCAGAAGGATGAAAAGATGAAGGAAGCTATGACTCGTGCAAAAGCTCTTGATTCTATCATTGTTGCTCATTGTGAAGATGAATCAGAATTACATGGGGGATGTATTCATGAAGGTCATTATGCGAAAGAACATGGCTTAATTGGTATCAATAGTGCAAGTGAATATAAACAGGTAGATCGTGATTTACATCTTGTAGATGAAATTCACAATAGATATCATATTTGTCATATTTCTACAAAAGAAACAGTGGCCTTGCTTGGTGCAAGTCGTGCACGTGGTGAAAGAGTCAGTGGTGAAACATCACCTCATCATTTAATTTTGACAGAAGACAACATTCAGGATTGTCATCCTAACTATAAGATGAATCCACCTCTTCGTACAAAAGAAGACCGTGATGCAATCATCAAGGCAGTGAATGATGGAGTCATTACTGTTATTGCGACAGACCATGCCCCTCATGCAAGAGATGAAAAGAGTAAACCAATTGATAAAGCACCATTTGGAATCATTGGCTTACAGCATGCCTTCCCACTTATTTATACATATATTGTAGAAGAAGGCTTAATTAAATTAGAGACAGTTCTTGATTGCCTCACTACTGGACCTGCCAAGACATTAAATTTAGATGCTTCTATTGAAGAAGGTATGAAGGCAGATCTATGTGCATTTGACTTAAATAAAGAATATACAATCAAAGAAGAAGACTTAAAGTCTAAAGCATGCAATACACCATTCTTAGGATGGAAAGTAAAAGGTGCATTAATTATGAATATTGTCGATGGACAATTATTAGTGGAGGAATAACATGAAGAATTATCAGGATTTTCTTACAATCAACTACAATAAAGAATTAATTCCTGGTCTATTTGAAATGGAACTTGAAGGAGAAGGGGCTCGTTTTATTACAGCACCTGGTCAGTTCATCAATATTAAGATTAATGACTCACTTCAGCCATACTTAAGAAGACCAATGAGTATCTTGGATTATGATGATACACATATTAAACTTATTTATCGTATTAGAGGTGAAGGAACTAAGATTCTTTCAGAAAAGAAACCAGGAGAAAAACTAGATGTATTAATCGGGTTAGGTAATGGTTTTATTGATACTGATTATAATGAAGTGATTGTCGTAGGTGGGGGAAGTGGTACACCACCTATGTATGGTCTAGCAAAAAGACTTATTGAAAAAGGCGTAAAGGTGACTGCAGTACTTGGATTCAATGGTTCTTATGATGTGTTCTATGAAGAAGAATTCAAGAAGCTTTGTCCTACTTATATTTCAACAATGGATGGCACTTATGGTACTAAGGGTACTGTCATTGATGCTATTAAAGAAAATAACTTAACTTTTGATCATTACTATGCATGTGGTCCAGAACCAATGTTGGATGCATTAGTAAAGAACTTCCCAGACAATGGTTCTCTTTCTTTTGAAGCAAGAATGGGATGCGGCTTTGGTGCCTGCATGGGATGTTCATGTAAAGTAAAAACTAAACCATATAAGAGAATTTGTGTAGAAGGACCTGTCCTTTCATCTGATGAGGTGATTATCAATGGCTTATTTACCTGTAAAACTACCAGGACTTGATATGAAGAATCCTGTTATTCCAGCGAGTGGTACTTTTGGATTCGGTTATGAATTTACTAAGTTCTATGATATTAATGTATTAGGCTCTATGAGCTTAAAGGGTACAACTCTTGAACCACGTTATGGTAACCCACTTCCACGTATTGCGGAAGGACCTTCTGGTTTACTTAATGCGATTGGTTTACAGAACCCAGGTGTTGATGAAGTCATCAAGACTGAATTAGTTAAACTAAGAGAAGTCTATTCAGGAAAAGCTATTTCGAATATTGGTGGATGATGTGTTGAT
>NZ_DAWDDM010000102.1:2674-6706 GCF_052354645.1 Catenibacterium sp. | reverse complement strand
GAATCATGAAAAGTCCGCCATCATATCGCTTCAGACTTGATGGAAGGAACAATCCGAAATACAGACGACATCAGTCTGTTCTCATGATCGTAGCCCCATAGTTTAGAAAGATAATCACCATAAAATTTCTGAAATATTTACTAAAAATTGATGAATTTTAATATAAATGGTAGAATGATTTTTAAAGGGAGGGAATTTTTAATGAATATTGTTTTATTGCTTTTTTGTATTGCTGCATTTTATAATATTGAATGGATGAGTTATAATACCGATTATCTCTCTGTACAGCAAACGAAAAATTTAAAGGGGATTTTTACAATTACAGTAGTATTTCATCATCTTGCTACTTTTGCTGGTGTAGGAGAGGTGTATAATATGTTTCTTAGTGCTGGGTATATTGCAGTAGGAGGATTCTTGTTTATTTCTGGATACGGATTAATGTATCAATACATGCACAAAGGAAGGAACTATATAAAGACTTTTCCTAAAAGAAGGATACTCACAATTATTATTCCAGCAGTTATAATGGCAATTGTATATTTTATACTAAAAAAGGTGATGTATGGATATACTTTAAATACTCTTTTATATGACTTTAGAAGGGGTGTATCTGTTATTAGCAACGGCTGGTATGTAACTGCAATTATTTATTTTTATATTGCTTTTTTTGTTTCTATGATTTTGTCAGAACTCATCAAGAAGCCGAGATTTATGAGTATATTTATTTTTATTGCAACGTTTGTGTATATGGTGGTATGTAGAAAATTAAATTTTGAAGATCATTGGTTTAATGCTGCATTTGCTTTTTATTTTGGCGTTTTATGGGCTATGTTTAAATCTAAGATTGACTCAAATTTAAAAAAATCAATATATGTTATTGTTGGATGTATTATTGGGTTTTATTATTTATTCAATGTAATTATTCATTTTAGATATGGCTGGATGGAATTCAAATGTCTAATGTATCTTGCAATAATTGTGATGTTGGGAATGAAAATAAAATTACAAAGTCCATTTATGGAATGGGTGGGAGATCATTCTTTTGAAATTTATCTAGTGCATGGATTATTTTTTGATTTATTAAGAAACAAATACATTAATCTTGTAGATGGTTTCTCGTTTATGCTTACATTGTTTATCCTTACGTTTGTGTCTTCATATATACTTCATAAAATGTTTACATATATGGCCAAAAAAATAACAAATTGCTAGGAAGAGTTGCTTAGTCACTCTTCTTTTTTTATGATGAAATCGGGTGAGAAATATGAATAGAATACTAGTAGTAGAAGATGAAGAACCAATATTGAATTTAATAAGAATAAGCTTAAAGAAGCTGGATATGAGTGTATAGAAATGACCACAGGTCATGAAGCCATTGATTTAATGTCGTAAGTATCCTGATTAAATATATGTCATTTTTATAAAAAAGAGTTATCATAGTCTAGTTGTTAGGGATAGAAACGTTTTGAAGAGTGGTGTTGGATGAACGTTTCTTTCCCTTTCTTTTTTTACACATAATAACATAAAAACGCGTTACAAATAATATGAATAGAACCAGTTTATTATCTGGAATGCCTTTTTCATTTAATTTGAATAATGCTGTGCCTTTTTAATTAGAGTATAAATAATAAGTGTAAGTAATATCCCAATACATGCACCTGTAGAATCTATCATAACATCTCTAAAGCTTGCACTACGTCCTCCTACAAAGAACTGATGTAGTTCATCTGAACAGGCATAGAGGAAACTCACTAGTGAAGATATAAAGCATTTAAAGCGTAAGGGATAAGTTTCATAAGTAAACATCAGCAACATTGTAAGAATACTTAAAACGAAATATACAAACATATGTGCACATTTACGAATAATGAATTCTATAAAGCTAAAAGCTTCTGTAGATAATGTATTCACTATATTGTGTCCAGTCAATGTCTTAGATATATGTCCTATGAGATAGATGACTGATTGAGAAGAAGAGGAACTCTTAGGACCTGTTTGATTAGAAAAACAGAATATAACCCCCATCCAGATTATGATTAATAGAGTAAGTAGTATACGTAATTTCTTCTTTTTAGCCATAATGTTTCTCTCCCCCTTTCTTGAGTTTATAATATACAACATCTATGAAGAAAAGACAAATGTGTAGTGTATAGGTATTTTTGCTTACATACACTGTATAATTACAAATTTTATGATTGTTTGAATATCGAAGCATGAGATAATATTTGCTAATCTTTAATTTAGATGTTATATTATTAAATGCATGGAAGCGCATTTACTTTGTATTTATTGATTTTATTATTTTTATATCAGAATAAATTATGTGAAATTATTGATGCGAATTGATGATTCATAATACACATGTTAAAATGATTTTATGCGAAGGAGAACATATTGATGAAAAAAATATTTAAGAGATTATGCGTCACAGTTTTATCTTTTCTGATGGTTGTAAGTAGTACTACTCTTCCAGCATTTGGTGAAGACATCAACTATAATGGTGAAGATATTAACTATAATGAAAAGAATGATATAGCAAACAGCTTTAGATATTCTAATGGGCAAGTGAAGAATAGAGGCCGCGCAAATTATGCAGCACGTGCTTCAGTGAATTCTGGATGGCCTGATGATTCAAAAGCAATTTGTAAGGGAATTGATGTAAGCCATAATAATGGCACTATTGACTGGAAGAGAGTCAAACAGTCAGAAGTGGAATATGCAATTATTAGATGCGGTTATGGTTCAGATTCTAAGAGTCAGGATGATAAGAAATGGGAAAAAAATGTAAAGGGATGTACAGACAACAATATTCCTTATGGTGTCTACTTATATTCTTATGCGGATACTGTAGAAAAAGCTTCTAGTGAAGCAGATCATGTGATTCGTTTATTACAGGGTAAGAAGTTTAAGTATCCTGTTTATTATGATTTAGAAGAAGATGCAATACGTAAGAAATTAAGTAAAACTGAAATTGCGAATATTGCGAAGACATTCTGTAATAAGTTATCTGCAAAAGGATATACTGTTGGTATTTATGCGAACAAAGATTGGTTTACTAATTATTTAACTGATAGTTGTTTTAATAACTGGACTAAGTGGGTTGCACAATATAATACAGTTTGTAATTATCAGGGTAAATATGATATGTGGCAGTGTTCATCTACAGGAAGGGTGCCAGGTATTTCAGGTAATGTAGATTTAAACTATTCTTATAGTCCATTTGAAAATTCAAATGGTGTTATAGATTCACAATATACAGGTGTTGTGGAAAGTGGAAAAGATCTTCTCTATGTTAAAAAAGGTGTTGTAGATGAAAGCTATACACAATTAACTTATTATAATAATAATTGGTATTATTTTGAAAAAGGTTCAGTTAACTGGGATTACAGTAACCTAATCTACTACAACAATGCTTGGTATTATGTTTATCATGGTATGATTCATTGGGATTATTCAAATTTAGTTCTTTATAATGGTGCTTGGTATTATGTAAAGAATGGTCAGATAGATTGGAACTTTACAGATTTAGTTCTTTATGAAGGTACATGGTATTATGTAGTCAATGGGATTATTGATTTTAATTACACAGGTTTAGTTTATCATGCTGGTGAGTGGTACTATGTTTCTAAAGGAAAGGTAGACTGGAATCATTCAGGCCTTATTTACTACAATAAAGAATGGTTCTATATCGATCATGGACATATTAACTGGAATTATTGTAATCTCATTTACTACAATAAAGCATGGTATTATGTTTATCATGGTATGATTCATTGGGATTATTCAAATTTAGTTCTTTATAATGGTACTTGGTATTATGTAAAGAATGGTCATATTGATTGGAACTTTACAGATTTAGTTCTTTATGAAGGCACATGGTACTATGTAAAGAAAGCGACTATTGATTATTCTTATAAGGGTCTTGTTTATCATTGTGGTGGATATTACTATGTAGAGAATGGTATTATCAACTGGGGTTATAATGGTTATGCTCAGGTGAATAATAAAGGACCTCAATATAAAGTGGTTAAT
>NZ_DAWDDM010000102.1:1410-2574 GCF_052354645.1 Catenibacterium sp. | reverse complement strand
TTATAATGGTTATGCTCAGGTGAATAATAAAGGACCTCAATATAAAGTGGTTAATGGACATCGTGTTTAAGGAGAGTGTTTATCACTCTTCTTTTTTATGAAGTGTAAATAAAATATTCTTAGTAGAAGATAAATAATAAACATTAAATACAATAAAAACACTATCTAATACAAATATTTGATTAAAGGTATCTTTAAGAGTAAAATAATGATAAGGATGAAAAATCCAACTATTTTGGGAGAAAGGAGGCGACATTTCATGAAGAAACTAAGTAAGTTATTATTAGGCTTAATTTTATCTTTTACGGTTATTCAGGTACCTCTTGCTTCGAATAATGATGTATATGCAGTAGATGATACAACTACAGAAGATGTTGTTACACCAAAGTCAGGACTTGTCTATGAAGATGATCAGTTTGTCTATTATTCAAATGGAGAAGTAGATAAAGACTTTAAAGGGTTACCTAACACAAAGCTGAAAAGTATTATGTACAGAATGGGACTGTTGATACAACATTGACTGATGTAGTCTACATTGATGGCACTTGGTATTATATTGATCAAGGTCGCTTAAATGAAGAAACAAGAGATGTTATTTTCCACTGTGGTGGATGGTACTTTGTAGAAAACGGAACAATTGACTGGACTTATACAGGAGTTGTAGAACACTGTGGTGGCTACTTCTATGTAGATCATGGTCAGATTAACTGGAATTATACAGGTGGTTGTGAAACAGATGGTGTTTTATACTACATGCATAATGGATCTCTTGATACAAGTAAGAGTGAGTTAACATACATCAATGGCACCTGGTACTTGCTTGAAAAAGGTGTAGTTAATTATGATTATACTGGTTTAGCTATACATGATGGAAGATGGTACTATGTTGAAAATGGAGTTCTTAACTGGAATTATACAGGATTAACTGAGTATTATAGTACTTGGTATATGGTTGTGAATGGTCAGTTAGACTGGAATTTTAATGATTTAATCCTAAAGGATGGAACATGGTATTGTATTAGAAATGGTGTATTAGATTATAACTATACTGGTTTAGCTATGCATGATGGTAGATGGTATTATGTAGATCATGGTAAACTTGATTGGAACTATACAGGATTAACTATGTATTATGATGATTGGTATATGGTTACTAATGGTCAA
>NZ_DAWDDM010000102.1:0-1310 GCF_052354645.1 Catenibacterium sp. | reverse complement strand
CTATACAGGATTAACTATGTATTATGATGATTGGTATATGGTTACTAATGGTCAATTAGATTGGAGTTTCACTAATCTTACTGAATATAACGGCGCTTGGTACTATGTAGAAAATGGTAAGTTAAATTGGAACTTTACTGATTTAGTTTATTATTATGATACATGGTATTGTGTCAGAGGTGGTGTGTTAGACTGGAACTATACTGGTTTGGCTTATCATGCAGGTGGATGGTATTACATTAACCATGGTGTATTAGATTGGGGCTATACTGGCTTTGCACAGGTTAATGGTCAAGGTGCATACTATGAAGTAGTCAATGGTGTTATGATTAACGGTCCACTAGAAAAGATGCGTAATCTTGTACGTAATGAATCAAGTCCTACAGAGTATATTATTCTTGTAGATAGAGCTGCGCATCGCGTTGGTATCTTTAGAGGCGGCAAGGGTAACTGGCAAGATGTTCAGTATTATCAGTGCTGTGTTGGTAAACCATCAACACCAACAGTAAGTGGTACTTTCTATGTAGGCTCTAAAGGTAAATACTTCAATACAGGTTCAAGAGGTAGATGCTGGTATTATACACAGATTACTGGTAACTACTTATTCCATTCAGTAATCTATGGTAGACAGAGTACACCGAAGAATATCATTGATAATTCAATGGATAAGGCAGTATCTCATGGTTGTGTTAGATTAGATCTTGATCATGCAAAATGGATCTATGACAACATTCCTAGAAATACTAAAGTAATTATTTATTAATTCACTTTGAGGTTCCTCTTAGTTGGAGGAACTTTTTTAATGAAATACATTGGTTTAAGTAGACAATGTGGACAAGAATACTAAACAAGAATATATTTTAGTAGACTTATTCAATAATTACGGAGGTATCGCATGAAAAGGTTGATTGGTATTTTTATCTTTCTGCTTATTTGTGTTATTTCACCTGTTTATGCAGATAATAAAGGTCTTGTACAATATATTGGAGATTCATATACGGAAGATTATTCTAAGGATGGCATGATTACAGGAGATGTTTTATGGTATGTTCATGCAAGCCAAATGGCAGGTGTTGATTATACACAGGAATCATAGGGTGGTGCAGGATTCGTTGCGGAGTCTCGTGGTAAAACATTTGATGATTTATTAGAGGAAGGAACAGGAAGAAATGCGAAATATGTAGTTATAGCAGGTGGCTATAATGATATGTATTATTCTCATGACATAATTAAAAACAAGGTTTATGATACAGTTAAAATAATGTGGACCCCGTGTCAAGGACATTAAATAAAAAGGCGCTTAAAAATGA
>NZ_DAWDDM010000101.1:0-6724 GCF_052354645.1 Catenibacterium sp. | reverse complement strand
TTATTATACTCAAGTTATAAAAACATTATATGAACAAAAGAAAAAAACCAGCAAGGCTGGTTTTAGATTAAGAATGCGAAATATGCGATAAATAGTAAGAATAGTACCCAGACCATCTTGTTGATGTCTTTAGCCTGACCTGTCGCAATCATGCTGATGACATACACGATGAATCCTAATGCGATACCATTACTGATTGAGTAACCAAGAATCATAAAGATGATAGTCACAAAACCACTTGCCGCAAAGATCAAGTTATCCCACTTGATATCCTTTAACTGTGATGCCATTAAGATACCAACGATAACTAAAGCTGGGGCAGTGACTGCATCAGTAATCATAGATAATACTGGATAGAAGAATACTGTTAATAAGAAACAGATACCTGTTGTACATGCAGTTAAGCCTGTACGTCCCCCTACTCCAACACCTGAAGTAGATTCTACGAAAGATGTCACTGTAGAAGTACCAATCATTGAACCAAATACAGTACCTACTGCATCTGCAAGTAGTGCACGTTCAACATTCACTAATTCACCATTTTCATCAATAAGATCAGCTTTAGATGCAACAGCTACTAATGTACCAGCTGTATCAAAGAAATCTACGAATAATAATGAGAAAATTGCAACGATACACTGTGGATGAGTAAACATTTCGTTGAACCCTCTCGCAAAAGCACCCACTAAACTGAAATCAAAGTTCACTGATACAAGTTTAGTTGGTAACTGTGGCATTCCTTTTAGTCCAAAGAATGAACCAAATACAACACCCACTACTGCAGTAATGATTAAGCCATAAAATACGGCTGCAGGCTTATTCTTTACTAATAATACTAATGTGATTATGATACCAAATATAGCAAGTAATACTGTTGGATTCTTAAAGTTTCCTAGTGCTACAAATGTAGATTCACTTGCCACTACGATACCTGCATTCTTTAAACCTACGAATGCGACAAAGAAACCAATACCTGCACCAATCGCAAGTTTTAACTGTGCAGGAATCGCATTAATAATCATACGACGGATGTTTGTCACTGTAATGATGACAAAGATGATACCTGACACGAATACACAGGCAAGTGCGCCTTCAGGTGATAATCCCATCTGTCCTACAATTGTATAAGTGAATAATGCATTAACCCCCATCCCTGGTGCAAGAGAAACAGGGTAGTTTGCCATTAATCCCATAAAGATGCTTGCGGCACCTGCAGAGATTGCAGTTGCTAAAAAAACACCCTGATGACTCATGTGTGCCTGTCCTAGAATGGCAGGGTTGACTGCAAGAATATAGGCCATTGCTAGGAAAGTTGTAATACCAGCTAGTATTTCAGTCTTAACATTTGTCCCATGTTCTTTTAAGTGAAATAATTTTTCCATTGTTTTCTCCTCTCAAAACAAAGCCCCATTATAGTACATAATTACATTTTATGCAAATATAAAAAAAATCCCCTTATAATGGGGATTTATCGTATTTCTTCATGATATCTAGAATGGTATCTATGACTTTTTCAAGTGAACCATCATTTATAATATGATAGTCACATGAGGACATATATTTATCTCTACGTTCTTTATCTAAGGCATAGAGTTTATCTGGGCCATCCTTTAATAGAGGTCTGCCACTTGGATTGACATCCTTCACAATATCTTCAATTGGACGGTCAATATAGAAAACAACACCATTCTTCTTTAAATATCCAATATTTTCAGGTCTTTTAATCACTCCACCACCAGTAGAGATGATTTTACCTTCAAGTTCTGATACTTCCTGACAACATATTGTTTCATTGTTTCTGAAGTAGTCTTCAGAAATTTGAAACATATCAGGAATGGACATATTAAAGCGATTCACAAGATAATCATCAAGGTCAATCATTTCATGACCTGTTTTTTGTGAAAGAATTTTTCCAAACGTTGTTTTACCACTTCCCATAATTCCAATTAAAACGATATTTTTCATGATTCCTTCCTTTCATAGTTACCAATCATTCTGAATGTATTGGTATATGTTTTGATTTCCTGTAAAGCACGCTGAACATGATCTTGATTCAAGTTACCATCTACATCTAAATAGAAATAGTATTCCCATGGAGATAATGGGAGTGGTCTTGATTCAATGCGAGCCATGTTGATGTTGTGTTCTTTAACGACTCTCATGACTTCATAAAGAGCACCGACTTCATGATTGACTGTGAAGACCATGCTGATACGATTGGCAGATGGTCTGATTTCATATTGTCTTGCGATAATGATAAAGCGTGTATGATTGCTTTGATCATTTTGTATTGCCTTGGCAATAATATCAAGATTATAGAGTTTAGCTGCTTCACTAGAGGCAATGGCACCGATATGTCTATCCTGTGCTTCACTGATATACTTAGCAGCTGCAGCTGTATTGAGATACTCATGACCTTCAATATGATGTGCATTTAAGAATTCAGATGTTTGTTTTAAGCCTTGTATATGACTATAGACATCTTTGATATCTTCTAGAGTGGCTCCTTTGATACCAAGTAGATTCTGATCTATTGTGATAGATTGCTCACCTACAATATAAAAGCCATATTGAGTCAGTAAGTCATAGTTATCATTAATGGCACCTGTAGAAGAGTTTTCTAAAGGGAGTACACCATAGTCTATTTCACCTTTTTCTAATGCCTGATAGACATCTTCAAAATGAGGGTAGTTGATGCCTTCAATGTCTCCAAACCAGCTTTTCATAGCCTGATTAGAAAAAGATCCTGGAACACCTTGGTAACCTACTTTAAAGTTTTCTTTAATTTCAGTTGCTTCATATTTCTTTAAAGGAATAAAAGTAGACTGATAGCTTTTAGAAAGATTCATTGTATCCTGGACAAATGTTTTTGCATAAGATTCTAGAGATTTATCTTCTAAACGATCTACATTCTTCTGAATAACTTCTTTTTCTCTATCTTTCTGGAAAATCTGCATATCATGCGCTAATTTATATGTAATAACATCCTTAGCTACATGCATGCGTTTTTCAAATAAGGCAATGATTTCCTTATCGATTGCATCTATTTCTTCTCGACATGTTTTTAAATCTTTCATAGTTCCTCCAGCATATCTAATACACCTAGTGCCGCCATAGCTTCTACAACGACAATCGCACGAGGAATGATACATGGGTCATGTCTTCCTACGATTTCTAATTCTGTATTTTCATGTGTTTTCACATTGATTGTATTCTGTTTTAAAGAAATAGATGGGGTTGGTTTAATACCTACTGTAAAAAGTAATGGCATACCATTAGAAATACCACCTGTAATACCACCATTATGGTTTGTAGAAGTTTTCACTTCTTCTCCTTCATAATAGTAGGCATCATTCGCTTCTGATCCTTTAAGTAAAGTGATATCATCTAGATCACCAAATGAAACTGACTTAACTGCAGGAATACTAAAGAGTAATGGTGATAAATGGGCTTCAATACTATCAAAAAATGGATTTCCAACTCCTGCTGGTAGTCCAGTGACAGCACATTCAATCTTTCCTCCTACACTGTTGCCTTCTTTTCTAGCTTCTTCGATTGTTTCCTGCATTAAAGCATAGACATCATCATGAATAACAGGATAGTCTTTCTGATTCAGCTCTTCTAAGTAAGATGGAGTAATATCTAGTGGATAATGCGTATCCTTCACATCTTTAATAGAAAGAATATGAGCACCGACATGAATACCTTTTTCTTTTAAGATTTGTTTTGCGATAGCACCTGCAAAAACGATTGGTGCTGTAAGTCTTCCAGAGAAGTGTCCTCCTCCTCTCACATCATTAAAGCCTTTATATTTAATATAAGCAGGATAATCTGAATGTCCTGGACGCATATTATCCTTTAAATAAGAATAGTCTTTAGAATGCTGGGATGTATTTTTAATAATTCCACATAGTGGAGCTCCTGTTGTATAACCATCTAATACACCACTGAGTATTTCTACTTCGTCTGCTTCTTTTCTTTGTGTACTCATCAGGTTTTTACCTGGAGCACGTCTTTGCATATCCTTATTGATGGCATCCATATCTAGCTTAATACCAGCAGGAAGATTACCTATTGTGATTCCAATAGCCTTCCCATGGCTTTCACCAAATAAAGATAATTCGATATGATGTCCCCAATTAGCACTCATGATATTCACCACCTAGAGATGTGAAGTCTTCAAAGAAACCTGGATAGCTCTTCTTAACACAATCCTTATCATCAATAGTAATTGGACCATTGGCACGTGTAGATAAAACAGCTTCAGCCATACACATACGATGATCATTAGAACTTGTTACTTCTGCTTTGTTATAAGAATGAGATCCTGTAATAGTCATACTGTCTTCTTCTTCAACTGCATCAATACCAGCAGCTTTTAATAGTTCTACAGAAGCAGTCAAACGATCACATTCTTTAATACGTAAACGTGATGCATTGATGATGTGTGATGTACCTTCCGCAAGACCACAAGCCACTGATACAACAGGCATCAAATCTGGACATTGTGAAGCATCAATAGTGGCAGGTTTGATTTTGTCGCAGACCACTTTAATACCCGCACTTGTTTCTACAATTTCTCCACCCATCTGTTCCATAATATCTAAAATAGCTCTATCACCTTGTGATGAGTGCATATTCAGATTAGTAAGTGTAATATCACTTCCTAATAAATCAGCAACTAGATAGAAAGCAGCCTGTGAGAAGTCTGCTTCTACATTATAATCACATGGCTTATAGTTCTGATTACCACGGATCTGGAATGCCTGATAATCATGATTAATAATTTCAATACCAAACTTTTCTAACATATCAAGTGTTAAGTCAATATAACCTTTAGATTCTAATGGTGTAGTAATTTTAATTAAAGAGTCACCCTTTAATAAAGGTAAAGTGAATAATAAACCACTGATAAATTGTGAAGAAACATTACCTGGTACTTCAAATATATCTGAATGAAGCTGACCATCTAGAATAACATTTAAACGTTCTGAGTCTTTTCTAAGGTATGCAATCTTTTGTTTATCAAAGATATCATAGTATACATCAAGTGGTCTTTGTCCAAGTTTTCCTTTACCTACAAAATGTACACGAGAAAAGTTAACGAGTGATAAAGGCATTAAGAAACGTAATGTAGAACCTGATTCATGGGCATCTATTTCTACTCTTCCTAGTCCTAAAGTAATAGAACCATCAATAATTAAAGTATCGCCTTCCTGTTTAATAATAGCACCTAAGGCTTTCATACCTTCTATTGTAGCTTCAATGTCTTCTGAGTAATCAATACCGCTAATACGGCTCATACCTGGTGCGAGGGCTGCACAGATAATAGCACGATGGGCTAATGATTTAGAAGGGGGAACCGCAATTGTTCCTTGAAGTGTTTTTGGTGTAATAGTGATTTTTGTCATTATATGTCCTCTACTTCCAGAATCATCTCTTTTTGATCCTTATGTACATAATACTCTCCTATTGTTTTAAGTAAAACAAAAGATAGTGTTGAATTGATGTTTTTCTTATCTAGATCAATGGCTTTAAGTAATTCTTTTGTAGGGACATCGGCATGAGTAGGAAGGTTATAGTGACTTAAGGCTTCTTCTATACGTTTAGTAGTGCCTTGTTCACATAAACCTTTAAGTTCTGCGATACGTGTGATAGCTACCATACCGATTCCTACTGCTTCACCATGAGAATATTTTTCATAATGGAAATATTGCTCGATTGAGTGTCCAATAGTATGACCAAAGTTTAAGCATAAACGATCACCAAAGTCATATAAGTCCTTTTCTACAACATCTCTTTTGATATCTACACATTTATAGATAATTTCATCAATGTCTTTATAAAGATCATCAAAGTCTCTATAACAAGCTAATTGATCAAATAAAGCTTTATCCTTGATACAGCCATATTTAATGACTTCTCCCATACCATCTGTAATGAAATGAGGATCCAATGTTTTAAGAGTGAGTGGATCAATAAGAACAAGCAATGGGTGTTTAAAAGCACCGACTAAGTTCTTTCCTTCAGGTAAATCTACAGCCACTTTACCACCTACTGAAGAGTCTACCTGTGATAATAATGAAGTAGGAATCTGTACAAACTTAATACCACGCATATAAGTACTTGCCACAAATCCAGCTAAATCACCAATAACACCTCCACCTAGCGCAATAAGTAAATCAGTTCTTGTAATCTTAGCTTCTAGTAATCGTGAATAGATAGAAGGAAGAATATCAAATCTCTTAGATGGTTCTCCATGTGGAATGACTACTGTAGAGACTTCATAAGTATCTTTTAACTGATTGACTACCTGTTCTCCATAAAGTGGAAAAACGTTATCGTCAGAGACAATAACGATTTTCGCACCTGTGAAGACCTGGGAAATTAGTTCTTTTGTTTTATTTAAGATACCTTGTTCAATATATATAGGATAACTGTCTTTTCCTAAGTTCACATTTAATTTCATTTTAGATTTCCTTTCCAACAACCTTGCCGATTTCTCTTAATTCTTCAATAAGTTTTGTATATTTTTTAGGCTTTAATGACTGAGCTCCATCACATAATGCATGTTCAGGATCATTATGTACTTCAATAAGTAATCCATCACATCCTGCTGCAACACTTGCCTTAGCCATTGGTTCTACTAACCACCATTTACCACCAGCGTGTGATGGGTCAATGATTACAGGTAGATGAGTCATTTTTCTAAGTACTGGAATAG
>NZ_DAWDDM010000100.1:0-6754 GCF_052354645.1 Catenibacterium sp. | reverse complement strand
AGTACACCTGCATTATTCACTAATACATCTACTTTACCAAATGTTTCTACAGTTTTCGCAACTAAGTTCTTTACATCATCAATCTTAGAAATATCAGTAGGTACACATAAAACAGTACCTCCTGCTTCTTCAATTTCTTTACCTACTTCTTCTAATACTTCTTTTCTTCTTGCTGAAATAACAACCTTTGCACCTTCACTCGCAAATAATTTTGCAATAGCTTTACCAACACCTGCATTACCGCCTGTAACGATAGCGACTTTATTATCTAATTTACCCATATTCAAGCCTCCTTGTTAAAATAGTAACATAACTGTAAGCGTATTCATAGAGTGGATAATCAAATTCATCTATTTTTATATAAAAAAACACCTCAAGAATAATCTTGAAGTGTTTGAGCTATTACTGTTCTTCTGGTAATTCCTTAAGATCATCATCACCAGTTACATAGTGTAAGATAGTCTTTGCAGCAGTTCTAGGACCATCATATTCCTTACCCTTAATACCAAGTCTTGTACGAAGTACACCAACCTGTACACCCTGTTCAAACATCTTATGGAAGAATTCCTGTAATAATGGTTCTGTCTGTTCTTTTCTCTGAACTGGACCAAATGGGTTTGCGAAATAAGAGCCAACTAAACCATATTCAGTAGTAGTACCCTTAGCCATACGGTTACCAGCTCTGAATACCTTTAATGCATCTTCTTCATTATCAAAGAATTCTAAGGCTTCACCTTCAGCTTCATAGTTATTAGCATATAAGAAGATATCTACATCATGATCAGCGATAACATCCTTATAATCAGTAATAGGAATTACGATACGTGCATTGACCTTATCTGGGTTCATGAATACTGATCTATCTAATTCCTTAAAGCTGTAACCAGCATCTAAGTCATCAAGACGAACGAAGGCACCAACTTCTGTACCTGAAGTCTTTACTTTACCGTCAACTAATGATAAGCAACCCATATCATCATAGATAGTCTTGATATCTTCAATATAAGCTTCACCATAAGCCTTGATTTGTTCAATAGTTTCTGATTTACCAGCACCAGAGTCACCCATTACGACGATATTCTTTTCAGAACCATCATGTAACTTCATCTGGATCATAGCACCATGGATAGGTAATTTGTGGTGATTGATGTTAGATACGTTGTGAAGTGTTAAACACATCTTCTTCATATATCCGAAGTAATCGAATTCATCACTTGCTGATAGTTTAGCAACCATCATATCGTTCTTGTCATCCTGGAAGAATGACTGATCCTTCTTACCGTCTTCATAACCATATACATATACTAGATCTGGTTTATTATGTCTATATTCTGATTCATCAGCAAGTTCAAATAAGTTACATAAAGTAACACCCTGTGCCATAAACTTAGTATTGAAGTAAACGAAACATAATAACTTACCAACCTTTGCAGGGTAACATAACCACTGATCAGGATTAAATGTTAAGTCAGTAACTGGATTTGTTCTACTTTCTGGGAATACACCATCTCTTTTGTTTCTCTTAGAATAAGTGATAAATGGTGGATGAATAACAACCTGTTCAATGAATGGAACATCCTTTAAACATTCATAATCATCAGGTAAACCTGTAGTTAAGTGAGTAACAGTTAAACCAGCATTCACACCAGCTGTAATCTGTCTTAATACCTTATCGTTCTTACCTACAGCTCTCTGCATTGAACGATATACTTCTAATACAAGTTTTTCAAACTCTTCCTGAGCGTCAGCGAACTGTACACTCTGATAACCTGATTTCTTTGAGTCATTGAAAACAATTGCATATCTCTGAAGTTTTCTCCAGTATAAATAAATGTCTTCAATTAACTTTACGAACATATCACGATCTTCAAAATACACTGCATATTCTGGTCTTAATGCACAAACCTGTTCTGCATCAAGTACAAGTAATAACTTGAAAATGCTTCTTAAATCTCCTAATAAGAAGAAATCATCCGCATTGCGTTCATGTAAATAAATATATAACTGTGTTTCTAATCTGCGCTGATTCTTAATGAATTTCTCCAATACTTTAGAGAAAGATTCACTTTCCACTAATTCACATCTACTCTGACAGAATTCTTCAGAGAAGTTTAAGATTGCATTACCTCTAGTAATTTCGAATTTCTTAGCCATTTTTTCATCCTTTCTAAATAGATTATGTTAGCTCCTATCTACTTTACCCCATAATAACAGAGAAATTTACAATATGCAAAGCCTAATTTTGTAATTATCATATGTAAGCGTTATTATTTATGGAATTTAGTAAATTCCTATTTTTGGCTTGCTAAGTTAGTGAAATCTAATCTGTAACATAAAAAAGACCTTAACTAGAAGGCCTTAAAGAATACTTTACCAACTATTTCTTTCCTAAAAGAAACAGCACCTATATAACGAGAATCTGTAGAATGGTTTCTATTATCCCCCATAATAAAGACATCACCTTTAGGAACTGTATAAGTCCAGTTAGTGTCTGTCATTTGTTCATTGATATATGTTTCATTGACTTTCTTACCATTACGGTAGAGTTCATGATCAATACATTCTATTGTATCACCCTGCTTGCCAATGACTCTTTTAATGATCTGTCTCTGCTGTCCTAATATATTACATTTCGCAATGACAACATCACCATATTTTACATCATCATAATGATAGAACTGCTTATTGACTAAGACAATGTTCCCTTCATGATAATTAGGTTCCATAGATTGTCCTTCTACATGAGAAATCTGGACAAAGAATAAGAAACCATATGTAAGAACTACTGTCACAAGAATAACTTTTACATATTCTAATATTGTTTGTTTCATATTTTTCATTTTAATCACCGAAACGATTATACCATAGTTTTAGGATAATTCCTTGAATAAACTAAAAATAAAGGGAATAGGAATAATACTTGCGCATAAATCAGATATAGGCTGAGATAATGCTAAACCTGTAATACCCCATATGTGAGGCAATAGGATAACAAGCGGGATAAAAGCCAAACCACTTCTTAAAGCAGCTAGGAATGTCGCTATGACACTTCTACCAATACTTTGGAACAACATATTTGCACCAATACTAATAGCCATAAAGAATATCGCAATACATTCAAATTTCATCGCAAGCTGCGCAATAGAGAGTACTTGACTATCCTGTGTAAAGAGTAAGAGAAGCGGTTTTGTGAAGCATAAACAGATGACACTAATAATACTTAATAGAATAGTAGAAAGAGTCACAGTGAAGATAAATGCTTGTTTCAATCGATCGTATCTTTTTGCACCATAGCTAAATGCTGATACTGGCTGGAACCCCTGTCCTATTCCCACTCCTACTGAGAAGATGAGATTAGATATACGACTCACAACACTCATTGCTGCAATCGCTTCATCTCCATAGATTCCTGCCGCAAAGTTAAGAGTCATAACACTGATACTATTTAATCCCTGACGACATAATGAAGGGAATCCTACCGCAACAATACTTCCAATGACATGTTTTTCTAAACTTACATATTGCCATTTAAAACAGCTTTGTGTCTTTCCTTTGTGATACATAGAATAGAGAATGAATGCACTGATATACTGAGACAGGGCAGTAGAGAGTCCTGCACCTGTGACACCCATATGAAATATGCGCATAAAAATATAATCACCAAAGATATTAATAATAGAACCTGATGTGAGTCCAATCATTGCAAGTGATGCTTGTCCTTCATATCTTAGTATATTATTCATCACACATGATGAAGTCATAGCAGGTGCTGCAATCAAAATAAAGAAGGCATAGGCTCTTGCATAAGGTAGGATAGTTGAAGTAGAGCCCATCAAATACATAAGTGGATTTAAGAATATAAGACCTAGTATCGCAATCAAAGCACCAAAAAAGAGTGAGCCAAAAAAGCTTGTAGATGCAAATATACGTGCTTCTTCTACTCTTTTTGCCCCTAGTCTTCTTGATATATTTGCGCCTGCCCCATGTCCAAACATAAAGCCAAAGGCTTGTAATATCGCCATCAATCCAAAAACAATCCCTACTGCACCTGTAGCACTTGTCCCTACTGTAGAGACAAAGTACGTATCAGCCATGTTATATATATTAGTGACTAACATTGAGATAGTTGTTGGTAATGCGAGAGTAAGTATCAGAGAAGGGATTGGCTGCTTGATCATTCTCTCATACTGTGATTCATATTGTGTCATAAAATTTTCCCCCTTTTGGTTATTTATTATAGAACTACATCACACTTAAAACAATCAAGGTTCACTTTCTGAAAAAATTGTGATAATGTAAGAGATGCGAGGTATGAGAAAATGTATAAAAAAATATTAACACTAGTATTATGTGCTTTCTTTGTATTAACTGGATGTTCTTCTCAAACAGCTGTTAAATCACAAGCAAGTACATATGCAGTACTTACTAAAAAGAAGATGAGTAAACTTCTTAAGATGAAGATACACTATGATCTTATTGTAGTGAGCAGTAAAGATTTAACTAAAAAAGATATGAAGGTTTTAAGAAAGAAATCTAAACAGATTTATTTCTATATGAGTTTAAAGAAACCACATCACAAAGCTGAAACTTTAAAGGCTGATGGTATCTTTATTAGTAAGATTGATGATGCAGATGCATTAGATGCTCTTATCAAGGAAGCAAATCAGAATAAGTTAAAGGTTATTGTGAATAATGCCTATGATTATAGAGAAACTGTTTATAAGAATTCTAAGATGGTTGCAGGTGTAAACCAGACTAGTATGATGACTAAGAAACAAGGGAAGAAGTATGTAAAACAGGATACTGAAGTATCAACACGCTTAAAGAAATATTTAAGTACATGCCAGGAAAAAGGTATTGCGACTTATTTAGTAGAGTATACTAAAAATACTGACTGGAGAGCTGCAATCAATGCTTATTGTAAGAAGCATCATATTACTTACTACAATCCAACTATTAAGTAAGACACATGGAAACATGTGTTTTTTATATGTAAAAAAGACCTCCGAAGAGGTCTATTAATAGAAAACCCAAGCAAACATCGTTTGCACAATGCCGCTACTGTAAAAGAATATCTTTTTCCACCTATCACGATGATACACTGTCTAAAACCAACTGTCAATGACTGATCTGAGAATTTTGAAGCGTCTTTTTACTTACTACAATCCAACTATTAAGCAAGACACATGGAAACATGTGTTTTTCATGTACAAAAAAGACCTCCGAAGAGGTCTTTTAATAGAAAACCCGAGCAAACATCGTTTGCACAATGCCGCTACTGTAAAAGAATATCTTTTTTCATCTACTGCAATGTTACACTGTCTAAAACCAACTGTCAACTACTAATCCTAGAAATTTGAAAGTTCCTTGGATTAATTTATTTGTCTTATAATAGGTAAAATTTCTATCAATCCTTCTTATTAATTTCTTCAATTCCCCACTTTCATATAAGGCAACTCCTTCACTTCTTACCATTTTCTTATGCATATACAATAATGTAATAATCTGTTGAATTCTCTCGTTACTCATTCTATTCTTTCTGAAATTAGAATTCATATGCGGAATATTCATTAGTTCTTCTGTAATGTCTTTCTTTGTTCGATGTTCTGCAGTATGAGATCTCAAATCATTTAATATACAATTACTATGAGCTGATGCATTTCTAATTTTTTTACAAGTTAACAACCCATAATAATCATATTTCATTTCCTTATCAGAGAAACGATTAGCACAATAGTGATAAAATCCAACCAATTTCCCAAACGATATTATTTCAATAAATGCCCAAACAGGATAATTACCTTCGTATTTTTCAATAATATCCCTGCAATAGATACCTCTTCTGTTCCTATTAATCTCAGATTCAAAATAATTCTTTTGCCTGTCATCCAAAGAACCAATATAATCTTTGACTATTTGATAACCATCTTCATCATACTCATCCATTTTCCTTAATAATTGTAGCTTCGTATGATGTTCAATATCCAAAGCCATTTCTACTACTCTATAGCGAAGACGCATATCAATGATCGACATATCAACTAGATAGGCAAACTCCAACCTAATATATTTACCCTTATTTTCTCCACCTGGATGCTTATCATAATTTTTTCTGAAAGAAGTCAACTTATAATAATTATTGTTGTATTTGAGATATTGTTTGGCTGATTCCTCATCCATAATATTGAAAAGTATTCCCTTGTCTTTCAAATGTTGAATCTGTTCATCTAGAGATAATCTTGGTTTATCATTTTCCATCATCAGTCTCCTTTAAACGTATCAAAAAAAACTATAAGATTACTCTTATAGTCTTCTACTTATTCATACTATTTAAAACTACTTTTTTCTCATTATCAAAGACATTGTTTACATCCAAATCTTCTTGCACATCCATTACATATAGGTTTTGATGCACATTCTATACAATGTTCACTGAATTCTCTTTTATACAATTGATCTTCTCTTAATTCATTATCAAAGAAATCATAAAGATGATATATAGGTTTCTTTCCTTGATAATTCATTCTAGATCGATAGGCTATTCTTGTCTGAGCTACTTTCCCTTTTACTCGATAATGAATACCATCCTTCACAAAATGAGATCCTGTTTCTATAAAAGTGAATGTAGTGTTCTTATTCACACATTGATTATGTAAAGATTTAATCCAATCGAAGTCACATGCTCTTGTACCACCATAATTTAAAATGGTACCCATAAGGAGGACAACAACCTGACAGTTGTGATACCCCTCCT
>NZ_DAWDDM010000099.1:0-6788 GCF_052354645.1 Catenibacterium sp. | reverse complement strand
AGCAAGATATGCAGGTATGAACGAAAAGAAATGTATCGTTTTAGCCCTTATGATTTGAGGTTTCTTTGCTGGAGTAGGTGGTGCCTTAACTTACTTATGTGGTACTGGTAAAACATTACCAATCACAGAAACATTACCAAACGAAGGCTGGAACGGTATCCCAGTTGCCTTACTTGGTTTCTCCAATCCAATTGGCTGTATCTTTGCTGCCTTATTCATTGGTTATATGAATGTTGGTGGTAACTATATGCAGGCACTTAATATTGCGATTGAAGTTATTGATATTATCGTTGCTGTTATTATTTACTTCGCTTCATTCACACTATTCATTAAAGCCTTATTAGAACGTTATCAAAGAAATAAAAAGAGAAAAGCAGAAATGCAGAATAAAGGAGGTAAAACAGAATGAGTATAGTTTATTTCCTTTTTGCTCAGACTTTACTATTTGCCATTCCATTAATGATTGTTGCTTTGGGTGGTATGTTCTCTGAACGAAGTGGTGTTGTTAACTTAGCCCTTGAAGGTATTATGATCATTGGTGGTTTTGCTGGTGTATTCTATTTAAATTATATGCAGTCTAATGATATTCTTCATGGTCTGCCACTATTATTAACAGGTTTACTTATTTCTGGTATTGTTGGTATAGTATTTAGTATGCTTCATGCCTTTGCAGCCATTCATTTAAGTGCTGACCAGACTATTTCTGGTACTGCATTAAATATGCTTGCTCCAGCACTTGGTATCTTCATCGCAAAAACTGTACAGGATGGTATGCAGAACGTTTCATTCACTAATGAATTCAGAATTTCTGAAGTTCCTGGACTTAGCAGTATTCCAGTACTTGGTGATTTATTCTTCAAGAACTGCTACTTTACTACATTCCTAGGCATTGCGATTCTTATCATTTCTTGGTATTTCCTTATGAAGACTAAGACTGGTTTAAGAATCCGTTCTTGTGGTGAAAACCCTCAGGCAGCAGATGCTGCAGGGATCAGTGTTTATAAGATCAGATATCTAGGTGTAGGTATTTCTGGTTTCTTAGCTGGTATGGGTGGACTTATTTATATTCTACCTATCTCTACAGAATTCACCTGCACTGTTGCTGGTTATGGTTTCTTAGCTTTAGCTGTATTAATCTTCGGTAACTGGGCACCATTAAGAATTGCTGGTGCAGCATTCTTCTTTGGTTTCATGAAGACATTGTCTTATACATATAACTCAGTTCCATTACTTGCTAAAATGTCTTTACCTGATACAACATATAAATTAATTCCATATGTTGCCACTTTAATTCTATTAGCATTCACATCTAAGAACTCAGCTGCGCCTCGTGCAGATGGTGTACCTTACGATAAATCTAAACGTTAATAGAGTCGGACTCCTTAGGGAGTCCTTTTTTCTTGCACTACTATACAAAAAAGTTATAATGAATAGAGAAAGAAAAGAGGTATACAATGAACAAGATCTATCAAATGAATGGATATCAACTTCACTTGATTTCATCTAAGAAATTTAAAGATATTACAATCTCTGTTCGTTTTAAAGGACGTTTTACAAGAGAAACAGTCACAAGTAGAAGTGTTCTAGGATTCTTAATGATTACTGGAACTATGAAGCATCCAACACAAAAGGACTTATCTAGAACACTAGAAGATTTATATGGTGCAAATCTTTCTGCGAATATTTCTTCAGCAGGTAAAGGTCATATTATTACTTTTAAGAATACATGTGTTAATCAGGAATTCCTCCCTATCAATGAAAATCTACTCATTAAACAGGTAGATTTATTAAATGAATTAGTAAATCATCCTTATATTGTAGATGGCCATTTTGATGAAGAAATGACTGAACTCAAGAAACAGGAAATCACATATCGTATTATGGCTGATATGGACGATAAGATGGGCTATGCCTTTGATCGTATGGTAGATTATATGGGCAGAGGAAATGTGCTAGGATTACGTTCTACAGGCTATATAGAGGATATGGAAAACATCAATGCTTATACTCTTGTAGAAACATATAAAGATATGATTCAAAATGATGATAAGCATGTTTATGTAGTAGGGGATATAGATGAAAGTATTATTTCTATCTTCAAAGAAAAGCTACAGTTTCCAGAAGTGAAACATGATCCTTATCCTAGTGCCTATATGTATCAAAATGATCGTAAACATCTTTTAGATATTATTGAAAAACAGGATATCGTCCAGTCTAAGCTCGTTATGGGTTATAAGGCAAACTGCTGTACCTTAAGTGAAAATACAGCTGCAATGAGCGTATTTTCTAATTTATTAGGAGGTTATTCTCAATCTAGACTATTCCAGGTAGTCAGAGAAAAGAACAGCTTATGTTACTTTATTCATTCAAGTTATGATCCAATGAATGGTATTATGACCATTGCCGCAGGTATTGATATGAATAATTATGATAAGACTAAAGAGTTAATTGGAAAACAGATCAAAGACTTACAGGATGGGCATATCACTGATGAAGAATTATCAATGGTAAAGACTATGCTTATCAATGCATTATCTAAAGTAGATGATGATCCTGATGCCATTATCTCATTCAATTGGAGAAGAGATATTATTAATAGTCAGGATACAATTGAAGACAAACAGAATGCAATTAAAAATGTCACAAAAGAAAATGTCATCAAATGTGCTCAAAGTATAGAATTAGATACCATCTATTTCTTAACTGGAAAGGAGTTCTATGAAGAAAACTTATTATCCAACAATTAAAGAAACGCTCTATTATGAAAAGATGAGTAATGGACTTAATGTCTATTTGATGCCAAAAGATGGCTTTACTAAGACATATGGCTTATTTTCAACACGTTTTGGTTCTATTGACCGTAGCTTTGTTCCTCTAGGAGAAACAGATTTAATCACAGTACCTGATGGTGTCGCTCATTTTCTATAACATAAGATGTTTGATATGGAAGATGGAGATGCCTCAGAAAAGTTTGCTGCACTTGGTGCGAGCAGTAACGCCTTCACTTCTCATAGCCGTACTGCTTATTTGTTCAATACAGCTGCGAATGTTGATGAATGTACTGAATTATTATTAGATTTCGTGCAGGAACTCAATGTTACACCTGAAAGTATTGAAAAAGAAAAGGGCATCATTAATCAGGAAATAGGCATGTATAATGATGATCCTGACTGGCGTGGTTATTTTGGTGCCATCAGCAACCTTTATCATAATCATCCTGTTAGAATTGATATTGCTGGTACTGTTGAAACTGTGGCGGAAATCGATTATGACATCTTACAAAAGTGCTATCATACATTCTATCATCCATCTAATATGATGTTATTTGTGTCAGGAAACTTTGATCCAGAACACCTCATGTCCGTTATTAGAGATAATCAGGCAAAGAAAGATTTCAATGATATGCCTCCAATTGTAAGAGGAGATCACAATGAACCAGAAACCATCTTTAAAGCTTATGAAGAAAATGAAATGGATGTTACTATGACTAAGGTCAATGTCGCAATAAAAATAAACAATGTCCCTGAATCGCCTGAAGAAAAACTCAAAAGACAGCTTTCATTCTATATCTTCATGGATATGTTATTCTCTAAGAGTAGTGATTTAAGAGATGAATGGACTAAGATGGGACTCATCAATGATTCTTTCTTCACTAACTTCTCACAAGAGCGTGATTTCTCTCATATTATTTTTGCAGGAGATAGTCCTAAACCTGAGGAACTTCTATCTCATATACATAAACTTATTGAAGATATTCCTCATATGACATTGGATGAAGAAGCATTCAATAGAATGAAAAGAAATAATATTGGAACTCTTATTGGCTTTTTCAATTCTATCGAAACAATCGCTTCATTATTTAGCCAATACTATTTAGAAGGTATTAATTTATTTGATCTATTTGAGGCCTATCAGGCTCTTACTATCGATGATATTAAAAATATTTTGCCTCTATTTTGTAAGGATTTAACATCTAATTTTATTGTTAGACCACTTAAGGATAACGCCTAGATGTTGACTAAAAAGGTGCTTATGCTATAATGGTGGTGACCTGAGAGTATATGGATTTCCTACATTTTTGATAAGGGAACCTGATTGTTAGAAAGACGGTGTTGAAGACCTGCTACGAGTAGGGATCCTAAAGTTTTTCACAAGGTGCCCACCTGTATTTAACAGGGATAATCAACGCCTCTTAGGTCTTTTCGTTTGTTTAAATTATACAGGAGGTCATCATGGCTATTGATCAGAAACTTATCGATGAAATTAATGCACTTGCTCATAAAAAGAAGACAGTAGGTCTTACACCTGAGGAACAGGTTCGTCAGCAGAAGCTTAGACAGAAATACCTAAAAGAATTTAGAAGGGGCTTTGAACAGCAGCTTCAGAGTATCAAAGTTGTTGATGCAAATGGTAACGATGTCACTCCTGCTAAAGCAAGAATGCATAAAAAAGTAAACTAGACAGTCTTTGTGAAAAGATTGTCTTTTTTATTGCGTAAAAAATGGTTTACACATCATTAAAATTATGTATAATGGTGGTGATTAGGAGGTACTCGAAATGGATTCGAATTTATCGATCGCTACAATAAGATCGCTTTGTATTGACATGATCAATAAGGCAAATTCTGGTCATCCAGGTATGGTTCTAGATGGCGCACCTGCTTTATACACATTGTTTACTAAGGTGATGAACATAAATCCCTCTTTGTCTAGTTGGCAAAATAGGGATCGCTTTGTTCTTGCAAGTGGTCATGCTAGTTCTTTACTTTATGCTTTATTACATCTTTCTGGTTATGATTTAAGTCTTGATGATTTAAAACAGTTCAGACAGTGGCAGTCAAAAACACCTGGACATCCAGAAATCACTATCACAGATGGTGTAGATGCATCTTCAGGACCTTTAGGTCAGGGGATTCCTACAGCCACAGGTATGGCAATTGCTGAAAAGTTCCTTGCTGAAAAGTACAACAAGGAAGATTGTTCAATTGTTGACCATTACACATATGTATTATGTGGTGATGGTGATATGCAGGAAGGTGTGACTTATGAAGCATCATCTCTTGCTGGTCATCTTTCATTAGGTAAGTTAATTGTTATCTATGATGCCAATGAAGTAACACTTGATGGTCCTCTTTCATATTCATTCAGTGAAAATGTAAAGAAGAGATATGAAGCAATGAATTGGCAGGTTATCGAAGTGGCTGATGGTAATGACATTCAGGCCATCAACCGTGCATTAAAGCGTGCTAAGAAAGAGTTATTCAAACCATCTATTATCATCATGAAGACTGTTATTGGTTATGGTTCTTGCAATCAGGGAACTAATAAAGTTCATGGTGCACCTCTAGGTGAAGAAGACGGTAAGAATGCTAAGTTATCTTATGGATTTGACCATGATCCTTTCTATGTTCCTGAAGAAGTTTATGCTGATTTCAAAAAGAACGTAAAAGACCGTGGTACAAGAGCATATAAGAAATGGTTAAAGACTGTTGAAGAATATGCTGAAAAATATCCAGAAGAATATAAAGAATATAAAAATGCTATTGAAGGTAATTATCATTTAGATATTACAGAAATTCAAAAGGAATTCAAACCAGGTTATACAGAAGCAACTCGTAATATTTCTCATAGAATTATTCAGGAAGTGGCTAAGCAGAACCCTACATTCTTATCTGGTACTGCAGATCTATCTTCATCTACTAAGACATCAATCCAGGGCGAAGGAAGATTTAGCTGTGAAAACTATACTGGAAGAAATGTATATTTTGGTATCAGAGAATTCGCAATGGTGTCTATCATGAATGGTATGACATTACATAAGGGTGTTAAGATCTCAGCAGGGGGCTTCTTAGTATTCAGTGATTACTTTAAAGCAGCCTTAAGAATGGGTTCATTACAGGAATGTCCAATCATTCTTCCATTATCACATGACTCTATTGCAGTTGGTGAAGATGGTCCTACACATCAGCCTGTTGAACAGCTTGCAATGCTTAGAAGCAGTATTGATGTTGAAGTATTACGTCCAGCTGATGCAAATGAAATGCTTGCATCTTGGAAGATTGCTGTTGAAACAAAGAATATGCCAGTTGCATTAATTCTTACTAGACAGCCAGTAGAAAATCTTACAAATTCTACTTATGAGGATGTATTACATGGTGCTTATATTGCTAGAAAAGAATCTGGTGACTTAGAAGGTATCATTATTGCATCTGGTTCTGAAGTAGGTCTTGCTATTCATGCACAGGAAGAATTAGAAAAACAGGGACATTCAGTACGTGTTGTTTCTATGCCTTCAATGAACTTGTTTGATGCACAGAGCGATGAATATAAGGAATCTGTTTTACCAAATAGCTGCAGAAAGCGTCTTTCTGTAGAAATGTTATCTGATTTTGGATGGCATAAATATGTTGGTTTAGATGGTAAAACTATGTGTGTTGATACTTTTGGTGCGAGTGCTCCAGCAAGTAGAGTCATCAAAGAATATGGCTTTACTGTAGAAAACGTAGTAAAAGAATACAATTCATTATAAAAACAACTAAAAAGAGAGGGTATCTTAGGATATTCTCTCTTTAATTAGTGCTAAAACACTAAAACAATTTACAAACACAATCTAGTTTGATATAATTATTTAACGTTAACGGAGGTATTTACAATGGTAGCAGGATATATTATTACTACAATTATTGGTGCTCTTGTTGGATTCTTCTTTGCAAGATGGATGTTCAAGAGAGAATTAAAGAACTACACACCAATTTAAGATAACATGATTCGTTCTAGGTTTATGCAAAT
>NZ_DAWDDM010000098.1:0-6866 GCF_052354645.1 Catenibacterium sp. | reverse complement strand
ATAAGTTGGTTTTATATAAGTATTGTTGATTTAATATTATATTCATTGAATTTTGTAGTGTAGATATTAAACCCTAATACTTTCGCAATTTCCACGACTGGTACTCTTCTTTTGTTGAGTTTTAGATTGTATTCTGGATTATTTAAGAGAGTATTGATTAAATCTTCAGTATCAGTATCTATTTGATTGTAATCAGAGTAATTGAAGAAATCATGTTGTTTATAGTTTTCTATTTCAATACACATATTCGTTCTCCTTCTAATTTATTTAATAGTTCTTTTATATTCTTAAAGGTATGTGCTCCCTTTCGGATATACTTCCTAGGCCATAAGAGAGAAGATTGTAATAATGAGTATGGTATGAGGATGTCTCTACCCTGCTTTATGCAGTGATCTGCTTGTCTTAATGCCCCACTTTTCTCTCCTGCTTCCATGATAATAGTTGCGATAGAAATACCACTCATAGTCGCATTTCTTAAAGGGAAATTCCATTTGTATACTTTATTACAAGGTGGGAATTGTGAGACAACAAGTCCATGTTTTTCAATAGCGAGTTGAAGGTTTTTGTTTTCTTTAGGATAGTACTGGTTAATAGGTGTTCCTATGACAGCTATAGTTCTTCCATTGTTTTTTAATGCTGTTTGGTGGGTTATTGTATCTATACCTTTCGCAAGTCCTGCATTGACTACTATATTTCTTTTGACTAATGTTTTTACAAGTATTTCTGTTTTTTCCATTGCTTCCCTAGAAGCATCTCTACTCCCTACTACACTAACAGACTTTTCATTTAATAAACGTACATTGCCTTTTAGAAATAAATATGGTGGTGCTGTTGGAATCACAGCTAATAGCTTAGAGTATATCTCATCACCTTTTTTAACTAATATAACGTCTTCTGGGAGTGTTTTGAAACTCTCCTTGACTCTTAGATAGGTATGATAGAAATCCTTCTCTGATACGTGTAATTGCAAGGACAAGTAAGGGATATTATGTATGAGTCCACTTCTGTAATTGAAGTGATCTAATTGTGTTATAAATCGACTTGTTTTCTTATCGTTACAATTGAAATATTGTTGGATTGTATAATACAAAATAGCATCTCTTACATATACATTATTGATATCCATAGGAACCTCCTTTAGGAGTATTCTATTATTGGAATGAGTGATTATCAAGAGAAGAAAAACACTATTGTGTTCATAATATGTAGATGTATAATCAAGTCAGGAGGTATAAACATATGTGTTATCTTATCGCAAAGAGGATAAATAAAACTGGATGTATTGCATTACAGACAGAACCTGGAGAAGAAATGGCAAAATTTGCAGATAGAATACAAGAAAGACTTGGGTATGATATAGAAATTATTACTATCAGTAGACCCACTGCATATGGTGAATATGAGCCATATCATTTTGTAAAAAGTTATGAAGAATTCAGTAAGCAAGCGAGTTTGCTATAAAGGAATCCCCATATTAGGATTCCTTTTTTGCTCTATAAACCAACTTGTAATTTGCTAGTAGATGTTTTTATGCATTACCTTTGCATTTTTATGACTTGTGCCTCTTAATGATTTTAAAACAATAAGCTCCCATTTACACCCATACTACGTGATTAAATAAAATACAGGAACCCCCTAGTTATTTTGAATTACCCAAGATATCAAATGCATTCTTGCCTTTTCTTTTAAACTCACTTGTCTACTTTCTTCAACCTCTCTATCAGTGTCGGAATATTAGCCTGCTGTTTCTTCATAGTATCTATCTGCTATATATTCCGCTGACTCTGCCCACAGACCGTTTTCTGTTTCCTGCAACGTCTTATATGTTTCCGATTTATAGAAACGTAATACAGCTTCTTCAAAACTGATTTGAAAATGTTCCTGTAATAATTTCACTACATCTCTGATCTGTATACATACATTCATTGTAATGTCTTTTCCGTTAAAACTATATATTTTCTCTGGCATAAGAAATCCTCCTAACCGGTTTCAAATATTCTAAGGCTTTTTCTGTATGAAAGGATACCTGATTATTTACTTTACTATATCGCAATCTCTCCACTGCCTCTTTCGCAGTAAGTATATTAGCAATATATAATTGTACAGTTTCCATGGTATTATCATCTGCTACAGGACCAATCACCACATCATACTCATGCTGCAGACCACCTTTACTTCTATTCAATTTAATAAATTCTAACCATTCTTCATTCAATGTATCAAAACGTTTTACTCGTAATGCAGCTACTTCTTCAAATACAAATTCATACACATAATACCTGTTCTTCCTTTCTCTTAAAGAAAGTCGATATGCCCATTCTTTCGATTGAGAACGCAAAACGGTCGTATAAAATCCTTTTCCAAAATCACGACGATTATGTGATTTTTTTAAATCTATTTTATCAAAATCAGAACATGTGCCATGGTAAACCACTAATTCTCTTGAATCCTCTGCTATCACTTTTTCCACATATTCCATGACTTCTTCAAAACTAATTTGATGAAGATATTCATGCTGAATCAGTATCTTCTCAAAAACCTGATTTTTGTGAAATAATTCGGCTACTTCATCACCGGTAAGATCATATTTTTCTGCATACTTTTCCATTACCTCAATGGACAACATCTCACAATCTGTCTGCACGCTCACCCTTCATCCCCCATTTCTAATTATTTTGTTTAGTATACCACAATCTGATATCTTGTTTCTATGATTAAAAAACGATTAACTCCTTTACTCTCCACAATCATCATTTTCCAGATTATACTCCATGATTATTCTATCCACAACTTCTTCCGGTGACTTGTTATTAACAAATACACGATTGTGTATCCCTATCTTAGCATTAACCATTCCGTACCAATCTAGATCCTCTTGAATTTCTTTCATATAATAATCTTTATTCGCATTTTTGTAATTATCATCGGTATAGATGTCGTCATTTTCATCACTAAATATAAGCCTCGAAAAAATATTCTCTGGAGTATCGTACAACTCAATCAGCAAATTATCATCCGAAATAATGCTTGTTTTAAAGTTTTCAATATAAGAAATGGGTGAAATTGCAAAGACAACGTCTTCTTCCATTTTAATAATCTTCTTGATAATACTCCCTCGTTTCTGATCTCTCCACCGTAAATTCTCAGTGTTAACAAATTCCTCAAGAGACATTTTCAAGCGATTTTTCACTTCTTCATCTAAATCGACAAACTTAATATCTAAACGTTCAGCAAGTAATTTCCCCACAGTTGTTTTTCCAACATTAGAAATTCCAAATAAACATATCTTCATTCCTCTGTCCCCCTTTACTGATATTATGCCTTTTATTAATAAAGCGTTCAATACTATTATCTCATTCTAATAGCAATAATATATTTTCCTAGCCTTGAGAAGAAAAAAAGAGCGGTTTAATCCGCTCTTATGCTTCAAGTGTGTCCTTGTATTCTAGATATTCATCAAATGTTGATAGACGGTCAATTGTACCTTCTGCAGTAAATTCGATAATTCTATTCGCAATTGTCTGAACAAACTGGTGGTCATGACAAGTAAATAGAATGTTTTCTGGGAAACGCATTAAACCTTGGTTTAACGCCTGGATAGATTCTAGATCAAGGTGGTTTGTAGGTTCATCAAAAATTAATACGTTTGCATCATGCATCATCATTTTCGCAAGCATACATCTTACCTTTTCTCCTCCTGATAAAACATTCGCTTTCTTTAATGCTTCATCACCAGAGAATAACATTCTACCTAACCATCCTCTTAGTTCCTGTTCATACATACTACCATCAGTAAACTGTCTTAACCAGTCTAATAAAGATAATTCACAATCATTAAAGAATGCTGAATTATCTTTAGGGAAGTATGACTGAGTAGTCGTAATACCCCATTTATAAGAACCTTCAAAGTCTTTATCTTCTCCCATGATGATCTTAAAGAATGCTTCTGTTGCTTTATCGTCTCCTACAAAAGCAACCTTTTCATTTGGAAGAATAGAGAAAGAAACATTATTAATAAGAGTTTCTCCATCTACTACCTTAGTAAGGTTTTCTACATTTAATACAATGTTTCCTACTTCTCTACCTGGTTTAAAACCAATGAATGGGTATCTTCTTAGTGATGGTTTCATGTCTGCCATTTCTAAGTTATCTAATAGTTTCTTACGAGAAGTAGCCTGTTTTGCTTTAGAAGCATTGGCACTGAAACGTGCAATGAATTCTTCTAATTCCTTCTTTTTAGCTTCTGCTTTCTTATTTTGGTCTTTCATCTGCTGAATCTGCATCTGAGAATATTCATACCAGAAGTCATAGTTACCTACATATAGCTGAATACGGCTGTAATCAATATCAGCAATATGTGTACATACTTTATTTAAGAAGTAACGGTCATGTGATACAACAATGACTGTGTTCTTAAAGTTTAATAGGAAGTTTTCTAACCATCTGATACTCTTTAGGTCTAGATGGTTGGTAGGTTCGTCTAGTAAAAGAATATCAGGGTTTCCAAATAAAGCCTGGGCTAATAATACTTTGACTTTCTGGTTACCATCTAAATCTCTCATATACATGTCATGGTATTCTGTTGTAATACCTAAACCATTTAACATGATTTCAGCATCACTTTCAGAATTCCAACCATCCATGTCTGCGAACTCACCTTCAAGTTCTCCTAGTCTTATACCATCTTCATCATTAAAATCAGCTTTAGCATATAGCTTTTCTTTTTCCTGCATGATTTCAAATAGTCTCTTATTACCCATGATAACTGTTTCTACTACTTTGTTGTCATCATAAGCAAAGTGATCCTGTTTTAAAACAGATAATCTCTTATTAGGTTCAATAATAACTTCACCTTTGTTTGGTTCTATTTCACCTGATAATATTTTTAAGAATGTGGATTTACCAGCACCATTTGCACCAATAATCCCATAACAATTTCCTTCAGTAAATTTTACTGATACATCTTCAAATAAAGCGCGATCTCCGTATCTGAGTGATACATTATGTGTTGATATCATAGTCTACATTTCCTTTCGTACAGAGATGTATTATGCCATATTTAGTTGATTATGTCTAGTAAAATTGAGATATAGGTGATAGATAGAAATAGTGGTACTCCTATATAGAGAATGGAGATACTAAAAAGACTATATATAGTAAATTTAGTACTAAGATTACTATATGTAGTAAATAGAGAGTCTAAGATTACTATATGCATTAGATAGAGAAACTGATATAGGATAGATGGATATATAAAAAGAGCAGGAACTTATCCTGCTCATAGTATAAGAATTACAGGTTTTATCCTGGTCGCCAGGCTCATATATCTATTCGATATATAATCGGACGAGATTGTTTTTAAGACTATCTCTTGTCTACAGTTTATCTCCTAACTGCAAGGCTCATATATTTTATCAATATATACTCGGACGAGGTTGTTTTGAATTCTACCTCTTGAATTCGACTTTTTACGGTGCCTGTACACCGAGAATATTACTGTTCCTTTAGTTTCATCTATAAGATATCACAGATTGGTAAGTTGTCAATGCCAATTAATTCTATATATTGTCTTCGTGTAAATGCATAATTCAAATAAACGAAATTGTTGTAACAATTAATTTACTGTAAGGTTAATATATCCCCAAGGCACATATACGTTTGTAGTATACATCTTTCAGCAACCTCTTTAGTTATATCAGAATGTACACCTTTGCACTGCAAATTAATTAGGTTATCAATCCAATCCAAAAGATATATGATATCACTTCCAACAATTGTCTTCTTAGGAGATTTGTCTTCTAGTTTTTCAATAACAGCTGATAGTTTGTTTTTATAATGATCCCCACTTACATCAATTTCTTTACCTGATTTGGTCTTATATGTCTTATTAGTATACCCAGGAAAATACTTATCAAATAACTCAACAGCTACGCTTTCAAATAAACGTCTACAAGTAGTCAATGCTTGTGAGTACATTTCTGGATTCTCCGAATCTAATTTTCCCTCTATAGCCTGCAACTTCAATAAAGTTTCTTTTGACAAGTCCGATAATGCCAAGTCTACTCGTTCTCTATAATTCATAAAAACACTTGTTGCAACATTACCAAAAGTCAATTCAATTTGTTTCTTTAAAGCATATTCATAGTATTGAGCTTTTAATAAAGAAAGTCTCTTCTTTGCTGAAGCAATATTAGCCACCATTGCAGTTGTCGATTCATGAACATTTTCAGTCAGCCTACTCATAGCTATTAACGCCTGTTCTCCACTCACAGATGCACCATTAGTTGTAAAATTTCCAACTGCCTTCTGCTGAGCAATGATTTTTTCTTCAAGTTCCGAAGCTAATTCTGTAAAGATATATAATTTCCCATCTTCTTGATATCCTCTTCCTTTTTTATACGCAAGATTCCACGCATCTGGAATAACTTTACTGTTATTATTCCTTGGATATCCTCCATACTCATATTGAAGCCAGATCATATTTTCTTCATCATTTGTAAGACGTGCAATTTTTGTACATAGCAAAAGTGCAGATTCAGTTGTTATTGTGCTATCTTCAATTCCATCAATTACTTTTTCACATGCTTCTAATGCTTTCTCTATTTTATCCATCTACTCTCCTCCTTATGTTTTCTAGAGACAAAATTAATAATCCTCAAGATACAACATATAGTTTTGTCTTTCGGAAATGCAAATCCTGTCCTTTATTATACCATACAAAATAACAGAAAGAACTCAATCTACTCTTTCTTACTAAGATCAGAATACTACTTTAGCAATTTAAAACAGAAACAGCCATAATATCTATATTTCTACTTTAAATAACATTAATTCTATACAAAGAAGTAAATATCAGCATATTCTTC
>NZ_DAWDDM010000097.1:0-6956 GCF_052354645.1 Catenibacterium sp. | reverse complement strand
TATAGGAGGTAATTCCAGTGATAGTGGTAATAAGTGATGACGATAGAGTTCATGGAAATTCATTCTCATCCCTTCTAAACCTGTACTACTATAATTCACGACAACTTCAGGTGTATAGAATTCTTCTCCCTTATGTAAGTGCCAATTATTCATAGAAGGATGTAAACCCATCTGCATACGAACTTTTCCAAATGAATCCTTTTGTATCTTGCAACAATAATTTCCACTATATATAAAATGCATTGCATATATATCAGAACCTGATATTAATGCCGCAAATGGATGCATTTGCGGACTACTGCTGCCTCTTGTACTTTCTATTTGAAATATACCTGTATTAAGTGCAGATAGCTGAATATTACCTTCTTTTGCATGTAAGCCATACATTGTCATCACTTGATAATCCTGTGATGGAAGTTCTAAAGAAACAGATTGTGTATTATAAAGAATAAGATCTTCTTTACAGCTTCTAAAAGAAGCTGTAAATGAAAGAACGCCTAAATCCTCATAAATAGTGATATATTGACTAACTTCTAAGCCAATATGCTTATCTTCATAGACTACTTCTAGTGTCTCACTTCTGCCATGACTTTTAAGTGAGGGTAATCCTGAAAGAGTCTTCTTTTCATCTAGTACATGCACTTCCTTCAACAATAATTCACAATAACGTTGATGGTGTGCTTCTACTTCAATGGCAGGTATACGATAATCTCCATGACCTAATTGTGGATAGAGAAAAGGAAGATCATCAAAAGATGCATTTTCGATACTGACATCATGTTCAGTATTGTAGCCGCGTTTGTAGTAAGTCATTGGACTTTTATGATAATGACGAAGTGGTTTCCCTATATATCTTTGTAAAATGTACTTTTGGTCTAATACTTCTAATATATAACTAATATGTGTATTTCTAAGATGAATTATACTATTATTTATTGTAATCATTTTAAATCTCCAATCTGTATACGTTGATATTTTGTGATTCTTTACTACTTGCAAGAAGTAAGTCTTCAGCCTGTGGATCAAGACGTGCAGAATAAACAAACTCTCCGTTATTCGCAAATATTTCTACACTTGATGTATCCAGCCATATTTCCATATGATTGATTTTTATAGGCCATGATTTCTTTTGATATTTCTGTTCTGCCCAATCATAGCGTTCAATACTTATGCCTTCATTAAAGTGAATGCTTAATTCCTTATTGATTGAAAAAGATATATGTTCCAAGGGACTGATTTCTATCATCGCCTGTCTTTGTATTTTCATATGATTCGTATAAGGAATTTCATGGCATAATTCATACATCTCCCTTACAGGTAACTGTATCAATTTTCCTTTTTTTACAGATAATTCACGAGGCATTGTTAAACAATGAATATGTCCATCCTTAGCGAATTCTACTTCTTGCGCATCACTAAAACGTGACATCCAGGCAAGCATAATACGTCTTCCTTGAGCATCCACAAATGTTTGTGGTGCATAAAAATCATACCCTTCATCCATATGCAGTCCTTTATCTAAATCACTCAATGTATCTATTAAATAAACAGCGTGTGCATCAAGACATTCATCCGTATCATTATTTCTTGACTGCAAGCCATAAATTAATACTTCATGAGCATCAAGTGTAAATAAGTCAGGACATTCTATCATTTCATACTGTTTAGATATTCCAATGATTTTATTAAACTTAAAAGAGGTTCCATCTATTGATGTATATTGACTAATATCTCCTTTTCCAGTCTTCTTATTCTGTCCTCCAATAATCATTTTCCAGACATCCTCCTTAGTCACTTTAGGATCTCTAAAATGACCTGTATAATCATCAGGAAGAGAGAGTACAGAACCATATTTCTTAAAATGAACACCATCCTTTGATTGTGCAAGACATTGTTCAGGATATCTTACGCCTTCTCTCTTCACATTTCCCGTATAATAAAGAAATAGTGTCTCACCATCACTGACTGCACTTCCTGAATACGTCCCATCCTTGTCATAAGCTTCTGAAGCTTGTAATGCGATAATAGGCTCACTCCAATGAATAAGGTCTTGAGAGGTTGTTTTCCCCCATACTTTATAAGAGTGGTCTGTCGTATTAGGATTCCATTGGAAAAAGACATAATACTTTCCTTTAAAATAGGAAAGCCCATTTGGGTCATTGATTAACCCTTTTTCTGTTTCTATATGATATGCTTGTTTTCTATTTTTCATACATAACCCTCACTTTATTTACATTAAACAACGTCAAGAATATAATAAGAATAGAAATACATAACGAATATATGGAAAAAACTAACTTAGGGGATCATATGAAAGAATATAAAGAACGTATTCACAGTAAAACCTATAAAGCCAATACGGATTTGTCTTTATACAGTGCTGGAATAGAACAATGTAAAAGTGAATATACCTATGGACCTATTGTAAGATCTTATTATGTGATGCATTTTGTCTTCTCTGGAAAAGGACAACTGACTATTAATGAACATTCCTTTGATGTCAAGACAGGAGATATTTTCCTCATTCCTGCCAATAAGGTGGCTACCTATCAAGCAGATAAAAACCATCCATGGAAATATGGATGGGTCAATTTCTTAGGTATTAATGCGGAACAATATTTTTATTCCCTTACAAAAGATACACATGATCAATACATTATTCATAATGTTGCTGTGAATCAATATTATAAACAGATTGAACGTCTATTAGATTTATCCTTTAATACAGATGCTGAATATTTTGAATCAAATAGTATACTTCTTCATATTTTCGCAATGTTATATGAAGAGTTAAATATCCATTTCAATAATAATGTGAAATATTCACTTGCCGAAGAAATTCGTCTTTATTTGGATTTGAATTATCAATATAACCTTAAAATGAGTGAGATTGCGGATAAGTTTGGTATTCATGCAAATTATATGACACGATTATTTCATCAGAAATTTGATATTTCACCTAAACAATATCTGCTTTCAATTAAATTAAAAAAGGCTGCAGGCTTGTTACAGAGTACAAATCTCCCTGTATCTACAATTGCAGCCAGTGTGGGCTTTATTGATGCTCTGGCCTTTTCTAAAAAGTTCAGTAAGACTTATCATTGTTCACCCACACAATATCGTAAACAAACAGATGAAAAGAAGAATTGAGTTATTTCAATTCTTCTTTTTTATTATTTCATTTGAATAAGTTCGTATTCTCTTGTACCTAAACCAATCTTTTCTGCATGTTCTAATGTTTCTTTCCATCTAACATTAGGATTTGAATCTAGGAAGTTATCATGATGGTGATGCCAATGTGGATCAGCTAAATTATCAGATAACTGACTATTAGGCATAGGTGTTGCATGTAAGCATGCATCTACACATGCTTGATCTAAGGCAACAGGATCAAATGACGCAAAGATACCAACATCTGGTAAGATAGGTGCATCGTTTTCACCATGACAATCACAGTTAGGTGAGATATCTCTTACAAGACTAATATGGAATGTTGGTCTTCCATCACATACTGCCTGCGAATATTCAGCCATCTTTCTACCAAGTATTTCATTAGCATCCCAGTTCTGATTTTCAATCGCATCAAATGCGCAGGCCCCAATGCATCTGCCACATCCTTTACAGATATCCTGATTGATGACTGCTTTTCCATTTTCATAAGTGATTGCATCACTGCCACATTCTTTAGCACAGCGACGACATCCTCTACATAAGTCATCATGTACAATTGGTTTGCCTGAATTATGCTGCTGCATCTTACCAGCACGGCTTCCACAGCCCATACCAATATTCTTAATCGCACCACCAAAGCCTGTAGATTCATGTCCTTTAAAATGAGTTAAACTGATAAAGATATCCGCACCCATGACTGCACGACCTATATAGGCTTCTTTACAATATTTACCATTTCTTACAGGTACTGTAATATCATCTGTTCCTCTTAAACCATCACCAATAATAATCTGACACCCTGTAGTGATTGTATTAAAACCATTGATATTTGCACAATCTAAATGTTCTAAAGCGTTCTTTCTAGAACCAGGATATAAAGTATTACAATCTGTTAAAAATGGTTTTCCTCCACATTCCTTAACGACATCTGCGACTGCTTTCGCATAATTAGGACGTAAATAAGATAGGTTACCTAATTCACCAAAATGCATCTTGATAGCTACAAACTTACCATCCATATCAATATCTGTGATTCCTGCTTTCTTAATTAAACGCTGTAACTTTTCAGTTAAACTCACACCAACACGTGTACGAAAGTCTGTAAAATATACTTTTGATTTCTCCATAAACATATCCTCCATAATACTATTTTAACCCTAAAGTAAAGTTCATAGTCAACTAAAAAAGAGTAGACAAGCTACTCTTCTTTTAAACAATCTGAATCAATAATCTGGAAGTTTGCACGATGAATGTAAAGTGCTTTACCATCAATCATGAGTTTAGTCATCTTAGGAAGGTTTTCAGGAATTTCCCAATATACATCATCACCCTGATATGCCTTAATAGGCTGACCTAATTGAGACTTAACGACTACGACTCTTCTTTTACCAAACAAGTTCTTATACTTATTTAAGTAATTTGCGATAGCTGTATTGGCTGTAATGCCATCTGCAGTACTATTGATATGCTTCTTAGTAAAGTCTACTTCTGCATCTAATCCCTTCTGTTCAAAGATACATGTATCTCCACAGCTTTCTATTTCATTCCCATCAATTGTGATCGTAATGACTGAAGAAAGACTATATCCTTCATTGACACTACCATCTGAGCTATAAGAGACTTCTTTTACTTTATTACCTGTAATCTTGATCTTCTGACCTTTTGTTTCAAATACTTTATTACCATAATTATCATATGTGTCAATTGTATAGCCATTCCCAATTAAACTACCTTTAATGTCATTGAGCTTAGATTTGAAATAAGAACATCCACATAATGATAAACATACTAAAGTAACTGTGAAAATCTTCATGATTCTTTTCAATTTATTCACCTACATTCTTAATCACATTTACATCATTCATTTCAATATAACGAATATGAATTGTTTCACCTGCTTTTAAAAAAGCAAGTGTGTTTTCATTTTCTGAAGTAATAACTGCTTTGTATTTCTTACCTTCTGTATCCACGATAAATAGCTTAGATTTACCATCTACATTAAGAATTTGTACATTTGCGATTGTGATATCCTTCTTCTTAGTTTCGGCATCAGACTCTTCTGTAATTGTCTGAGAAGAAAGGAAACCCTTCTTAAGGAGTTCTAGATTCTTAACTGAATCTGCAGAATAAACAGAGACCTTCTGATAGTCTTTCGCATCTACCATCGCATACTGTTTAATAAGTCCTCCACTATCTTTAAGTGAAATCAAATAAACAGGATGACCACCTACATTCACTAACAATGGGAATGTGGCATCATAACCATAGTTCTTAACTTCACCTTCTGCAGATTTCATTGCGGCTTTTTCATTTGCCCCAGAACAAGAGAAACGTAAAGTTTGATGAGTACGTAAATTAGATAATACAAAGCCTAAGTTAGATGAATCTTTATTGGCTGAAGTAATGCCACTATAGATCCAGATATCGCCATCTTTTTCTAAATAGTTGTAACCTTCAGATGTGACTGTCACATTCTTCTGCCCTAAGACAGAGTTAAAGAATCCATCCTGTAAGCTTCCGTTTTCATCTATTTCAGTCATAATGAGTTCTTCTGGATATACACGATCCACCCATTTAGGTACTTTGTCTTTATCATATTTCTTAGATTTACCAGTAATTGGATCAAAGAGGACAGCACCAGTCACCTTCTTCTTATTACCTACACCAAAGTAAGTATATGTTGTACATACATACCAAGGATGTCCTTTTTCATCTACTTCAAATGAAGGAGAACCAAAGATGGATGTAGGGTAAGATAATTGTAGTTTACGATTTAAATTATGATTAAGAATGGCAGAAGGTACATATTTCATACCATCCAAACCTAAATCCTTTAACTTAACGATTTCTGCCTTACCATTAGTAGAATTCACTGTAATATAAGCAGGAATACCATTCTTACTATTAGTAAGATATTTAAAGAAACTTGCATATTCAAGTGGAGTGACACGATAGACACTATTCTTATAAGAAATCTGTGTATAATCATCACTTACTTCAAACTGAGAGACATATTCTGGAATCTCACCCATTACCTTGTCTCCAAGCTTTACAGTACTCTTACGGTCAATAATAGGTGTCTTAGAGAAATCTACTTCATGTAATGTCTTATTATTGAACTTTACGTTTTCTACTTCTATACGACTTGCATAACGTGATGCATGGAAGACCTTACTTGTGAATAAATCAGTCACTAAAACACCTGCCACAATCAATGCTACTGCAGCACCTAAATAACCTACCTTTTCAGGTTTAAATTTCTTACCAAGTAATGTGCTATAAGAAGTAGAAGCACCATAAATACATAATGCGACAATAATAAATATCCAAAATTCTATCGCATGAATATTTAACGCTGGTGTATAAAAATAATAAATAATTAATACAAGAATAATAGACACCAACATAGACTTAAATTCTATTTTTTTCATATATGTTTTTTCCCCCTTGGAAATATCATTTACTTAATGTTGTGATTCTATAAGTCATCTTTTTATTAAGTGAAAGCACTGGTGTGTCTTTAAAATAAACTCTATCTGTAAAGACAAGTTTTCCACCATTTATAAATACTTCTACACTACTAGAATCAATCAATAGCTTCATAGACTGATATTCTTTAATAGTCCCTACACGTTCTGTCTGATTTATTACAGTTACTTTATGATTATTTACTGTAAGTGTATAGAGATTGCTTAGCTTGAGAGGTGAACTACCTCGACTTAATACTCTATATTTGAAGTCAAGGCTTCTAGGATGCTTACGCATCCGTTTAAGAAGATTGATAT
>NZ_DAWDDM010000096.1:0-6960 GCF_052354645.1 Catenibacterium sp. | reverse complement strand
ATAGCATAACTTCTGGATTTAAACAAAGAGATCTAGAAATTGCGACTCTCTGTTTCTGACCACCAGATAACTTATTAGGATAAGTATCCTTCTTATCTTCAAGACCTACTTTCTGTAAGTACTTGATAGCCACTGCATTGGCTTCTTCTTCTGTCATACCCATGACCTTAAGAGGTGCAAGTGTTAAGTTTTCTAATACAGTCATATTAGGGAATAAGTTAAAGTGCTGGAATACAAATCCCATTTTACTTCTTAACTTGTTATATTCAGGTGTACCTTCCTTTAAAAGTGCACCATCAATATAAATAGAACCTGCTTCAGGCTTTTCTAAGTGATCAATACATCTAAGTACTGTACTTTTACCACTACCTGAAGGTCCAATAAGGCAGACAATTTCACCCTTCTTTAAAGTAAGAGATACATCATCTACAGCCTTTAATTTACCAAATTTTTTTGTAATGTGATCCACCTGGATCATGATATCGTTAGTCACTGACAGCTAATCTCCCTTCTACATATCTTGCGATGGCTGAAATACAAAGTGTCATTACTAAATAAATAGCACCTGTTGCAGTTAAAGGTACAAGATAGTTAAATGTATTGGCACCAATAACACTTGCAGTGGCAAGTAATTCTACTGCACCAATTGTGAAAATAAGTGATGAGTCTTTAATTAATGTAATAAATTCACTAATTAGAGGTGGAATGATACGTTTAAATGCCTGTGGTAAAATAACATAACGCATAGTCTGAACATAGTTTAAACCAATTGTTTCACATGCTTCCCATTGACCTTTATCAACACCTAAAATACCAGATCTAATTAATTCTACCTGATAAGCACCACTATTTAAGCTCATAGCAATTAAACCACATACATATGGATCAGCCTGGAATCTTTGTCCTATAATAGACTGAACAACAGTAGGTACTGCCAAGTATAAGAACATGATCTGTAATAGCATTGGTGTGCCACGGAAGATTTCTACATAAATATTTCCAATTGCTCTTAATACAAAATGTTTTGAAAGTTTTAAAGCCGCACCAATAATTCCAAGAATAACACCGAAGAATAAAGCCCCTATTGCAAGTAATAGAGAGTACTTTGCACCAGTGAAAATCATGAATTGAATATTAGACGGCGTAAGAATATCCATAATTGTTTTCATTCGCATTGACTCCTTAACAATAAAAAATTAAGTGCAGACAGAACATATCTGCACTTATGTGATTAATAAATTAGCAACCCCATTTAGTTTTTAATTCGTTGTATTTATCAGATTTAACAAATTCATCAACTGCTTTGTTAACGTCTTTCATTAACTTGTCGTTACCCTTTTTAGTGATGATCATGTTTTCTTCTTTGATTAATGGTTCATCAATCATCTTTAAGCCAGCATTCTTAGCATAGTTTTCAGCAACTGCACCATCAAGAACAACTGAATCTAATCCACCAGATTTTAAAGTTTCTACTAAGATTTTAGCATCTTTTACAGTAGTAACTTGAGCACCTTTAATATCTTTTGCAGCATCTACACCAGTAGCACCTAACTGAGCACCAATCTTTTTACCTTCAAGATCAGATACTTTTGAGAAAGTAGAATCACCTTTTACTAAAGCAATCTGTTCAGAAGTGTTATATGCATGAGACCAAAGAATGTTTTTCCAATCTTTATGATAAGTGAAACCAGAAATACCTAAATCAACCTGATCAGAAGTGAGTGAAGATGAAATAGCATCAAAGCTTAAAGCTTTAAATTTGTAAGAATAGTTACCACCATTCTTGTTCATGATCTTAACTAATTCCTTAGTCATATCAATATCGAATCCAACCATTTCTTTCTTATTGTTGTAAGATTCATATGGTGGATAGTCTGGAGATACCCCAATTAATAATTCAGTTTTACCGTTAGATGATGATCCACAACCAGTCATTCCAACAGCAAGTAACATAACTAATACTACGCTTAATAATTTTTTCATAAATATGCCCTTCCTTTTTTTAATTTAAGAAAACAAAAACGCCTCTTGCTTTCGCAAGAGACGTCAATTAACGCGGTACCACTCTTCTTGATTTATTCCTAAATCCTCTCTTATCCTTAAGGCGGAATACCGATAATCCTATGTATTCAGATTATCCTCTCAAAAGTGCGGTTCATCTAACTTTCCATACTGACCTCTCACCTACGCCAGCTCGCTTAGATTTCTAGTTAAACTACTCTCTTTGTCATTGAGTTTTCTTATGTATGTGTCTTATTATAGTCAGACGATTTTAATTGTCAACAATAAAAATGATATTTTTCATATTTTTATGCAAAATCTATATTTTCTATATATATTTATGTTATTCGCAAACTTTAAACGATTTATTTCACAAAAGAGTGTATTTTATGAAAAACTTTATAAGTAAAATCAATTGGTTTTTCATATTGAGACAAGATCATCTGGATGTTTTCTAAGTCTTCATCCTTCTCTTTTAATGCTTCAATCCATTTTAATGATGCATCATGGAACTGATCAATCATTGTATAAGCATAAATCAATTTATAAGAAACATATATTAGCAATCCGCTCGCACATAAACAAAGAGCAGATAAGAATAATTTCATAAAAATCCCTCTTTTCTGCTCTCATTATATCAAATTGAATTGTTATTTAGAAGCCTCAATCATAAGCTTTGTGATCTTATTAGAGAATTCTACAGGATCATCAATAGAGAATCCAGCAATTAATAGTGCCTGATCAAATAGAATAGATGCATATTCATCAATCTTTACAGGTTCTTTTTCATATACAGACTGTAATGATTTAAATAAATCATGATCTGGGTTGATTTCAAGAATTCTTCCTGCTTTCACACCCTGTGCATCTGGCATCTGGTTTAATACCTTTTCCATTTCAAATGATACACCATCACCACTTGCTAGACATACTGGATGAGATTTTAAACGATGAGATAACTTAACATCCTGTACCTTATCACCTAAAGCCTTCTTAACAATTTCAAGTAATGGCTTATTGTCTTCAGTCTTCTGTTCAAGTTCTTTCTTTTCGTCTTCTGTTTCTAAGTCCAAATCACCCTGAGTGACATTCTTGAATGTCTTAGAATCATAATCTCTCATCATCTGTAAGCAGAATTCATCTACATTATCAGTCATATATAAAACATCATAGCCTTTAGATTTAACAGATTCTACCTGTGGTAATAAATCACATTTTTCTACTGTTTCACCAGAAGCAAAATAGATTTCCTTCTGATCTTCAGGCATAGCTTCTACATATTCCTTTAATGTAATAAGTTCTTTCTTATCAGAAGAATAGAACATAAGTAGGTCCTGAAGCTTATCCTTCAACATACCATAGCTGTTATAGATACCAAACTTCAACTGCATACCAAAGTTTTTGAAGAATGTCACATATTCATCACGATCATCCTTCAACATATTTTCAAGTTCAGTCTGGATACGCTTTTCAATCTTATTAGCCATGACTTTCATCTTTCTATCATGCTGTAACATTTCACGAGAGATGTTTAAGTTTAAATCCTGTGAATCAACTAAACCTTTCACAAATCTGAAGTGTTCTGGCACTAAATCTTCTGCATGATCCATGATGAAGACACCGCGTGAATAAAGCTGTAAGCCTTTCTTATAGTCCTGTGAATAGTAGTTCATAGGTGTTTTAGAAGGAATGAATAATAATGAAGTATAAGAGACAGCACCTTCTACAGTATTATGCATCACTCTTTGAGGGGCTTCAAAATCATTGAATTTAGCCTTATAGAATTCATCATATTCCTCTTTAGTGATATCTTTCTTCTGACGTTTCCATAAAGGAACCTGTGAGTTTAAAGTCTTGTTTTCTACAACATCTTCATATTCATCGCTGTCTTCTTTCTTTCTAGAAGTAGTGACATCCATCTTGATTGGGTAATGAACATAGTCTGAATATTTCTTAACAAGTCTTTCGATTTCATACTGATCAAGATATTTACTGTAATCTTCTTCCTCAGTATCTTTCTTTAAATGAAGTACAATAGTTGTACCATGTGTTGCTTTTTCAGCTTCTTCAATAGTATAACCATCACTTGTATCACTCTTCCATAAGTAACCCTTATCTTCTCCATATTTCTTAGAATAAACATCTACTTCATCAGCCACCATGAAGGCACTATAGAAACCTACACCGAACTGACCAATGATATCTACATCACTGACACCTTTTTCTAAGGCATTCTTGAATTCAAAAGAGCCAGAATTTGCGATAGTACCTAAATGTTCTTCTAGTTCTTCTTTATTCATACCAATCCCTTCATCTGCAATTGTAAGGGTTCTGTTTTCCTTATCAGCAATTAGGTTGATAGCCATATCCTCTCTTGAGAAACCAGAAATATTTTCTTGTAATGCTTTATAATAAAGCTTATCACTTGCATCACTGGCATTCGAAATCAATTCTCTTAAGAAGATTTCCTTATGAGTATAAATAGAATTAATCATTAAATCGAGGAGTCTTTTAGACTCTGCTTTAAATTCTTTCTTATCTGACATTTTTATACGCTCCTTTAGCACTCTAGTATTTTAAATGCTAATGACAGTATACACACCTTTATTAGCATTGTCAATATTTGAGTGCTAAACAATCAAAAAGACTGAAATGAATCAGTCTTAATCCTTCAGTATACTTATATGATAAATATCTTCGATGAGAATGGCTGTTTTATCTAGTAGTATCACTCTTTTATTGATTTCATCAATATCTTTAAACTGACCTCTTACTGTTACGTAAGACCCACCCTCTTTATACTCATCTTCTAGAAAGTAATCTATCGTGATAAAAGGATGTTCTTTTTTATTAATAAGTAGATTGTTAAGTACTCTATTTAATACTTGTCTTTTATCTTCATCTAATATACGTTTTTGAGTCGTAAGTCTTCCTGCTTCACTTATTTTATCTACATGTGTCTTAAGAGCTGCAAAGGGTGCAAACTGAGCCGCTCTATTATTCATGGACATTCTTGGATGATTTATTGAAGTAGGATGTTTCATATTGATTATATCGTCATAATTCATGCATTATGCCCTCCTATCATTTTATTTCTATCTCTAGTTGTGGCCCCTTCCTGAAGATCAGCGCCTTTAAGTAAGGCATTCTTACCATATTTCTTCTTAATATCAAGTGTGACACTCTGCAATTTCTTTTCTTTAGATAAATCCACTTCTATCTTTTCTTCATCAAATAAAGAAAGCTGTTTATAAGTTACAGGAATATCATCATCACTTCTTACCTGTGTTGCATTGAGCTGAATTCTTCTTATTGTAAGTGCATGATTTATATGTGAGTGATAGAAACGTAATAAGGCGTCGCACATGAGCTTATAAGAAGATGTATATCTAACTAAATTAATTGTTCCATGGAGATGCTTTGGAAGCTTTCTGCCATAACGATCTTCCATGATTTCTCCACGATATTCCTTCATATTCTCAATATCATAGCCAATTGTAAGGACAAGCTTATTAGTCACTAGATGTTTTTCAAAGAGATCCATGCTTAAGGATTCTATCATTTCCTTTAAAATGATTTCAGTTTTCTTATAATCATAAGCACATGATAATACCTGACCTGTTCCAATACTTTTAGAAGGTGCCTTGTAGGCTTTAATGGCAGGCATGGTACAAGGTTCCCAACCCCAGGCATGATCAATAAGCAGTTCTGCATTGACTCCAAATAGATTGTATAGTTTTTCTTCATCTTCTAATGAGCATCTTGCGATATCTCCCATTGTATATAAACCTATGTTATTGAGTTTTTTAGAAATACCTTTACCTACTCTCCAAAAGTCAGTCAGAGGCGTATGAGACCATAATAGTTTTCTATAGGCATATGTGTTTAAGTACGCAATGCGTGCTCCCTTCTCATCTGGTTCTTTATGTTTGGCAACTATATCCATCGCGACTTTAGCTAAATAAAGATTCGTTCCTATTCCTGCAGTCACAGTAATACCTACCTCTTTGTATATATCATGAATAATATTTTGAACAAGATGAAAAGCATCTAACTCATATGTATCAAGATAATGTGTTGCATCGATAAAGACTTCATCAATAGAATAGACATGAATATCATCAGGAGAGAAATACTTTAAGTAGATTGAGTAAATACGTGTCGAATATTCAAGATAGAGAGACATACGGGGTTTCGCAATAATATAATCTATAGCTTTATGTTTATTCTTATTAAGATTTGATGCAAGAAAAGAACTTCCCTCAAGTGGTTCTCTTTGATGATTGAGTTCTTTTAGTTTAGAAATCACTTCAAATAATCTTGCACGTCCAGGAAGACCATAGGCTTTTAAACTCGGAGAGACGGCAAGACATATTGTTTTTTCTGTACGTGAGGCATCTGCAACAACAAGATTGGTGTCTAGTGGATCGAGTCCTCTTTCTAGACATTCTACAGATGCATAAAATGATTTAATATCTATTGCAAGATATGTGGGAACATGTGCCATGATTTCACCTCCTTGAGAAGTGTATTATAACACAAAAAGACAGGCATAGCCTGTCTCAAGCATCTTATAAAGCGTTTGCTGCAAGATAACCAGATTCAATAGCTGAATTGATGTCTGCCACCTTATTTGCATCACCAACAACCTGAACATGGATATTCTTTTCTTCTAATGCAGTCATGTCAAATGCGTTAGATCGTGCACCTACTGCAAATACTACATAATCACATGGAAGTGATACTTTACCTTCTGCAGTTTCTGCTTCTACTGTAGTTGCAGTAATTTCTGTTACCTTAGTATTAGTAAACTGTTTAACACCATGCTTTTCAAAATCAGCCATCATTTCTGGACGGATTGTAGTTGATTCTTCTTTCGCAATAGTATCCATCATTTCTACGATACTTACATCATTACCTCTAAGTGCAAGGTATTCAGCTGTTTCAGCACCTACAAGT
>NZ_DAWDDM010000095.1:0-7011 GCF_052354645.1 Catenibacterium sp. | reverse complement strand
AAATGCAATAAATGTTGTTAATGTAATAATCATAACTCCTGTCGCAAGACCATCTAATCCATCTGTTAAATTCACTGCATTAGATTCTGCAGTAAACATGAAATAAACAAAGACTGGATAGAACCAACTAAGATTAACACTAATATGTGCAATAGGAATAATAATTTCAGTTGAGAAGTTAGGTAAATATGCTTTAGCTAGGAAATAGAATGCAATCGCAACAACTGACTGCATTGCATATTTATAACTAGGCTTCAACCCTTTATTACTATGCTGTACAACAATTAAGTAGTCATCAATAAATCCAATAAGCCCAAATCCGACTAATGCAAATGTTAATAGATTAACATATGGATTCATAAAGTTCTGATAATGGCAGATATAAGCTGCAATCACAGTAGCTATGATAAATACGACACCACCCATTGTAGGTGTTCCGCCTTTTTTCTTATGAGAAGCAAGTCCCTCTTCTCTTTCTACCTGTCCAAACTTTAATTTATGTAAGTAAGGTATAACCTTAGGCATGGCCACTAATACAAGTGCTAATGCCACTATAAAACTGATCATTAATAGAAACATGAAAATTTCCTCCCTCTATTTTACCCCACAAGTGTAGCATAATATGGGTGTAAATACAATGTCACTTATTTCGCATAAAGCTCAATCTCAGTGCCTTGTTTTAATTCAGTTCCCTTTGTAATACTTTGAGCATAAATAGAGCCCAAACCATTCATTTTAATTTCAACACCTGTGAGTGATGCAAAGGCTTCAGCCTCTTTACGAGACCAGCCAAGCATTGAAGGCATTGTATATTTCTGTCCATCTGTTAATAAAAGTACTTTAGAACCCATTGTAACTTCTGTTGTACTTGATGGATATTGTCCTACTACTGTAGAACCATCACCAATGAGTATTGGTGTAAGCGAATGTTTCTTTAAGATACTTTCAACATATGATGTACTCTGGTTCATATAGTTATTTAATACATAAGGTGTTGAATTTACCTTTTCAGTATCTTTGCTTAAGATATTTAAAGCTGATTTAGTAATACTCTTGACTACCTCTCCAGAATAGTTAGTACCGCTGCTTTCATTCTGGAACCAGACTATAACTTCTACTTCAGGATCACGATAAGGTGCCATACCGACAAAGGAATGTGTATGCTTAGAAGCAGAATAAGCACCATTTTCCGCAATCTGACCAGTACCAGTCTTACCAATGATTTCTACAGATGAATCTCTATAATCACGACCTGTTGATCCATCAATATTAACGACACCATATAAAAGTGTTCTCATCTGAGCCACTGCTTCAGTAGAATAGATTTTCTTAGAATAAGAAGTTTTAGCACTATAGAGTGTCTTACCATTTGTAGGATTAACTACCTTTTCTACTAAATAAGGTTCTACTGTACGGCCATCATTCGCAAATGCTGAATAACCTCTTAATAGCTGTAGTGTAGTAACTGAAGAACCTTGACCAAATCCTGTTGTGAAATATTCTAAGCTCTTTGTTTTACCGTCATAACCCTTTACACCACTACCAGAGAATAAGCCATCTACCTTACTAGTTTGGAATAATCCAAGATTCTTATAATCTTCAATTAAGCTAGACATATTTGTATGTTCAGCAAGAATATGACAAATAGCTGTATTAGAAGAATGGTACAACCCATCACGATAAGTAATACGGCCCCATCCAGTTTTATTGTGGTCATGAATTGTCGCAATAACACGGCCATTAGATACATAATCATATGTACCTGATTCATATTTGCTATCTAAATCTAATACACCATCTGTTAATGCATTCGCATAGACAAATGGTTTAAAAACCGAACCACATTCAAATGCTTCATTTAAGAATGTATCGTTATAATTAGTTAAATCTCGTTTATTAGGATCAAATGAAGGATAGTTAGATACAGCAAGAATAGCCCCTGTTTTGACATTCATAACTACAGCACATGCTTTTGTAGCCTTCGTATTTTCCTGCATATCTTTCATTAATGAATCTAATTCTGTCTGAAGTGTTGAATTGATTGTTAAATAAACATCATTTCCACTTACTGACTTCTTATCAGAAATAACCCCATTAGGAAGAGTATTACGCTTAGAGTCTACTAAATAAACTCTCTGCCCATTTGTACCCTTTAGCCAATTATTATAAGTCTTTTCAATACCCATCTGACCTACAATATTATAAGGATCCGTTTCTGCCGCTACAGCTGCATAGCCTACTTCATAGCTTGCAAAATCACCAAAACGATAATTACGAGATGTAATTTCATCAAATTCAAGACCAGGTAACTTCAATGCCATAATCTTCTCTTTTGTGATAGAAGATAAATTACGGCCATAATTACCAAATTCTACCTGATATGTATTCTGATTCAAGCGATCTAAAATTGTTGCTTTAGATACGCCTAGAATAGGTGCTAACTGTTCAGCTGTTTTATCTTTATTTACAATATATTGAGGATTATTCTTCGCATCTAATCTTTTTGCAAGAATAGCCCTTAATTTATATTTCTTTACATCAGAAGCAACTATTTCGTTATCACTTGTATAAATAGTCCCACGTGCTGCCTGAACAACCTTAGTGACCTGTCCACCTCCACGTTTCTTTGCAAAATCTCTTATATTGACGTTACTCATCATTGTCTTACCTGTTGTACATAAGTAACAGACATTGATTGCTAATATAACCATCATAAAGAGAAATACAAGCATAACGACCTGACCGCTTCTATTTCTATTTTTGTTCATTATTCTTCAGCTCCTACCACTGCAGCAGCTGCAGAACTAGGCTGATAATCATAACCTTTCTTAGTGGCAACATCCTTCATACGTGAGAAAGAAGCCAATTCCTGTTTAGACATTTCTAAAGCATCAATATCTGACTGCACATTAGATATTTCATCCTGTGTCTTTTTGATTTTCGCATTAAGTTGTGATTCATATGAATTCAAATAAATACTACCTACCAAAAATAGCACAAAAGAGAACGCAAGCAGCATTTCTGTAAACTTTAAAAATCTTGATTTTCTTCTTTTCATTATTCATCACGTATCCTTTCTATCACTCTTAATTTAGCTGAATGAGAACGTCTGTTCTCTGATAATTCTTTTTCATCTGCCACTATGGGCTTTCTTGTTACCTTCTTAAAACGAGGCTGGTATTCCTCCGGAATAACTGGCATACCCATTGGTAAATCAGGTACTGCAGTCTTTTCATTAAACATATACTTTGTAATTTTATCTTCTAATGAGTGGAAGCTGATGACTGCCACACGTCCACCCACATTAAGTAAATCTAATGAATCTGTTAAAGCACGTTCAAATACATTTAACTCATCATTCACTTCAATACGAATTGCCTGGAAAGTACGTTTTGCAGGATGCCCACCTGTACGTCTTGCGCGAGCTGGAATAGCCTTCTTTACTATTTCTACAAGTTCAAAGGTTGTTTCAATAGGTTTAACCTGTCTTTCCTTTTCAATCATTCTTGCAATTGATTTCGCAAACTTTTCATCCGCATACTTATATAAAATAGTCACTAAATCCTGATAAGAATAATTATTCACTACTTCATAAGCACTTAAAGGCTGTTCTTGATTCATACGCATATCTAGTCTTGCATCTGTATTATAGCTAAATCCTCTTTCCGCATTATCAAATTGAGGAGAAGATACACCTAAATCAAATACAATACCATCTACCTTATAAACACCCTCCATTGAGAGTCTTGCCTTAATCTCTTTGAAATTTGCATGAATAATAGTAAAGTTGTCAGAAATCTTTGACAATCTTTCTCTTGCAGCTTCAATCGCATTGGTATCCTGATCAAAACAATATAAATGTCCTGTTGTCAATTTTTCTAGAATACGAGAACTATGTCCCCCTCCTCCTAGAGTACAATCCACATAAATACCATCTTCTTTTATATTCAATGCATCGATTGTTTCATCTAATAATACACTATAGTGTTCAAACATATTTATCATTCCTCATTTTCTGATATTCTTTCTGATAAGTCATCAAACTGGTCATCATATTCATCATAGAATGCATCCCATTTAGCAGTATCCCATATTTCAATATGTTCACCAGCACCAACGATTGTACACTCTTTTTCTAGATGAGCATGTGTACGTAATACCTGGGGAATATTGATACGACCTAATTTATCAAATTCACTGCAGCTCATACGAGAAGTTACCATACGTAAATAAGCACGCTCTTCTTTCTTCTTATTTGATAACTTCTTCAATTCTGCATAATAAGTCTGCCATCCTTCTTCTGTATAAACATCTAGACAGCCTTCGTGGCCTCTCATGATATAGACATGGTCTCCGCATTCACCACGGAATTTAGCAGGGATGCTCAAACGGCCTTTAGTATCTAGATTGTGCTGATATTCACCAAAGAACATGCCTTGCTCACCATTCCTTTCCACAATTATCCACTTTCATACAATTCTTACCACTATTATAGACTTAGAATGCACTTTCAGACAAGAAATTTATGGATTTTAAATGCAAAAAAAGGTTTTCTAGCATAAAACGCCAAAAAACCTCTTAAAAATAAAAAAAGAGAGATTTTCATCTCTCTAAAGGAATTATTTTACATCCTTAACTTTAACGCCATTATAATAACCACAATGACCACAAACTCTATGTGCTAATTTGAATTCACCACATTCTGGACATTTAACAACTGCAGGAGCTGATAATTTGTCATGAGTTCTTCTCTTGTCTCTTCTTGTACTTGATACTCTTCTAAATGGTACTGCCATCTTGTTCTACCTCCTTATTCCTGATCCTTGAAATAATCTTTGAGTTTTGCTAAACGGGGATCGATTGTATCCTCTTCTTTTGCGACTACTTCGCTTTCATCCATAACTTTCCAGCCTGAGCCGCTTGTTTTCATCTTTGCGCCTTCCTTCACAACTCTCATTGGAATAGCCATCATGATTTCCTGGAATATGACAGAAGTAAGATCAGCGACATCCTTTCTTGCTTCTACAACATCCTCATCATCTTCAGGCTTATAAAACGCAAACACAACATCTGTATCAATAGAAAATGGGTAATCGACATCTTCCAATGATATAGCGCAAGGAACAACCATTGTTCCCTGAACATGGTATGTTACATATAGACGTTCTTCACTACTATTGAAGTTGCCTGATCCTGTAACTTCCACATCCTTCAAATCATTGATTCGAGATAAGTTATAGAACATTTCTTTAGGAAATGTTATCGTTTCTTCGAAATCAAATTTTCCATTTTTCTGTTTGACTAACCAATTACGATTCCATTTCACCTTGATCACCCTCTATAACTGCATCACCCATTATAATGAAAATGAGATTATAAGTCAATCAAAAAAATCATTTTCTAATGGGCATTAATCGCATATTTTTTAAAATGTCTTTGCGACCGTGTGTATTCTAACATAGTTTATTCAAAAAAGATAGATAAATTTTCAAAAACCCATTTAAAACCTCTGATCATTCTTTGATCTGGTTCAGTAAAATGACCCCCATTCTCTTCTATATATATACATCTGTTATTCTTACTTAGATATTGATAGGTTTCTATTGTATTTTGTCCTACCGTACACATGAGCTTATTCTTTGTTTTTGATTCTTTTCTACCTAGACTTAAGTATACTACTGCTTTTCTATTAATAGTATGAAGATAGTTGATCCAGCCTGGAAACCATAAAGAACCAGATGCACTTATACATCCTACAAAAGATTCATGTCTTCCATACATCCACAAACTAAACAAACCACCAAGTGAATAGCCCGCAATAATATAATGATGAGAAGAATTCATAGTTGAAAGAATCCACTTTTCAAGTTCCTCACCCTTTCCACCAAAACCGTCAGCAGGCCATGGAGAAAGTTCACTATTCCAATCCTTAATAACTGGTGCAATAAGACAATAATTTCCCTTTAATGAGTCTACAATTGAAGTGCAATCATGAAAGAAACAGAAGATATAAACGTCAGCATCTTGATTGCCATAAATCTGGCATTCTCTTCCATAATAGATCATATTAGTTTGTAATGCTCCATTGCATTATATATTCCATCATTATCCACTGTATCAGTCACATAATCTGCAACAGCCTTTGCCAAATCAGCCCCATTGCCCATCGCAACGGCAGTACCTGCCATTTCTAACATTTCTATATCATTTGTAGAATCTCCAAATGCATAGGCATTTTCTATTGGCTCACCAACAGCTTCCATAAAATCCTTAATAGCAGCCCCTTTAGATACACCTTTATTCATCATTTCTCCAGCCTTTGCGCCAAATGTTGATGTATAGCCTCCAGCTGGTATAAAAGTCAAGCTTGGGTCTAATTCTTTCATGAATCTCTCAGCTGCTTCTACTGTATCAAAAGTTGCATCAATCTTAAGAATTGGATTATTCTCTATTTCAGCCATCGTCTTCATACTCTTTTTCTTAAACACTTCTTCAACAGGTTCATCAAATTTCTTTTTGAACTGTTCTTCAAACATAGCATGTGTATAAGGATTCTGATAGCCATTTTTCCAATCTATGATCTGATAGCCTCCACCTAATTTTTCAATAAGTTCAAGTGTTTTCTTTACAACATCACTTGAAATGATTTTCTGTAATTCCGGCTTACCATCACGAACAACCGCTGCGCCATTCGCAATAATTGCATCTTCTATTCCTGTAAAAGAAATTTCCTTTGTCATAAAATAACTTCTTCCTGTACAAAAGAAACAATGATGCCCATTTTCTTTTGCTTTCTTAATCGCCTCTGTTGCACTTTGTGGCACAGTATGTGTCACATCACTTAATAAAGTACCATCTATATCAAAAAATAAATATTTCCCCATATGTTTTCTCCTATACCAATAGATTATAGTGTAATCTCTTTGAAGTATTATAGTATAAGAATCCAAAAAGAAACATTATTTTCTAATTATGATCAACTTTTCAAAACTATTTTGACAAGAACCTATC
>NZ_DAWDDM010000094.1:0-7014 GCF_052354645.1 Catenibacterium sp. | reverse complement strand
ATGTAATTATTTCATAGTGTTAACTATAATTGGTGTAGAATTTAAGAAGTTTAATGCGATGATTATGATCTTTTTAAGTACACCAATTATTTTCTGTAATATTTTTACTCTCAAGTTAACTATTCCTAGCACAGTTTGTAATAAATTGTATCATCATCAAGTGTCAGAACGGTTTAACACCCGTCCTTTTATATTAAATAAAAATATTTTATTAACCCCTCATAAAAGGTATTGTAGAACCCTAACTCAACACATTTCTTTTTGAAATAGACTACAATAGAACTATAGAAAGAAGATACATCTAGAAGGGAATATTACTCATATGAAAGAAAATCAAAATAAAGATAACATATTATTTTATTTCGTATTATTCAGTTTCATTGTTTCAATATTATTAGGGCTTATAATACTTATTACAGATTTTATGAAAGGTTCAATACCTAATTATCTAAAGTATGGCTTTAAGACTACAGAAGTCAAAAAAATGTATCAAAAAGAATATGTACCAGAAATACAAGAATATATTCAAACAAGTGATCTTCCAGATGTGACTATTAAGGTAGATCGTTGTTCATATACTGAATACAATAAAGCATATGGTGTACCTGTATATCAACTAGACTTCACTTATTCAAGTCATAAAGTTGATGATTATTATGAATCAGCTATTGATTCTAAACGTGGTGCAAAAGACTTATTCTATAAGATACTAGAAGTAAACGGGAATAAGAATTATTATGAGAATGAATCTAAAATACTTTGGGATGGTGAACCTTTTGAATCAGAAGGAAGAATGGTGCTGTTTCAAGAAGATGATAGATTCATAATGAAATTATCTGGTGACAAGCATAATTATGAAATAGAAAATCAACAGTATTATGATAAGCTCACTATTGATGGTGAATTAGTATATGAACTAAATAAACCTGGACCAAGCACTTACACTCCATCAAAACCTAAGAAGGAATACAATAGTTATGGATCAAGTGAATCATCTAGTTCCTATAATGATGGCTATAATTCAGCAGTAGATGATGGTGATTATGATCATGATAGATATCGCACTGATCCTTCTTATAGACAAGGTGTAGATGATGGGTTTGATGAAACAGATGAAGATTATTAAGAGGTGATTTATATGTATGAAAATCTAACTAAATATTTAGACGAGTTCACAGGAACAGAATTTGGTACATGGATTATTGATAAGAAGAATGATGGAACACCAGAACATCCAATTCAGTTCCCTTTTGTAGACTATTCAGTAGTTGTAGACCAGTTTATTCATGATGTCTATTCTTTTGTAGATAATCATGAAGAGATGGGATTACATAATTATATAAAAATCCTAGAAGACAATGGCATCAAATGGAGTTGGGAACCAATGGTTAAAGCAGAAGTAGATCATTTAGATGCTCAATGTATTATTGCTTTAATTCTTGGTGCTATTCGTGCAGATAGATTTGGTGAGGGGACATTGCTTGCATTCTTAAAAGATGGTTTTATTACAAAATGGCTAGAAAGACTAAAAACATTGGACACAGATTAAACATTCTACAATGATTTTTTTCTCAACCTAATAATAGATAAACTTATGTAAGGATCATCTATAAGTATGAAACAAGACAATTAATAAAAAAAATACTTGAATAAGTACATTGTAAGTGCTATCATTTCACTGTATGAAAAACGTATAGGATTGTTACTATTGAATTAGGCAAGACCAAAGTAAACCTTCTTTTTTAGAGGGGTACTTTGGTCTTTTTTGTTGGTCCTATATAGAAAAGAAAGGAAAAGGGATAATGAACAAGAAACAAGGTGTTATTGGATTAGTTGCAACTGTCATGATTGCGAATGCTGCATTTGTTGATGTAAGACCAGTCTATGCTGTAGAAAACTTAAATCTTGCTAAAGGATGTACTATTAATGCAAGTAGTTATGAAGTAGATTCTACATCACCAAGCAAAGCAGTAGATGGTGATATCAAGACTCGCTGGGGAACTGCACAGAATAAGGCAGACAATGAATGGATTGAAATTAATCTAGGTGGAGAAAAGACAGTACGTCAGATTAATATCAATTTTGAAAGAACTGATGATGCACAGAATATTCTAGGCTATAAGATTGAACTAGAAGAAGATGGACAATATAAAGAAGTATATAGAAAGACTACTAAGGCAAAACAGAACGAAATCATTCAGTTAGATAAAGATCATCAAGCCACTAAAGTAAAGGTAACTGTACTTTCTGCAGATGGAGGTACAATCAATTGGAAGAATGTCGGAATCAATGAAATTGAAGTTTATAGTAAGATTGTAGAAAAAGCAGATGCAACGCCTAATAAAAACCATATGGCAAATGCTACAGTCACTGCATCAAGTAGTGAAGCTAATACACTCAGTCCAGATAAAGTAAAAGATGGAAGCACAGAAAAAGCGAACCGCTGGGCAAGTGATTATGAAACTCCAACTACTAATATCTGGTTAAATACTAAATTTGCTGGATTGACTCTCGTTAAGGAACTTAAGATTCATTTCTTTGAAAGAGATGTAGCACCAATGCCATCTAACGTAAAGAGCTTTGATATTAAATACAAAGATAAAGATGGTGTAGAAAAACTTGCAAAGAGCTTTACTAATACCAAAAAGGGTGATGGTTATAATAACGAAGTTGTTGTTAAGTTCGATGAACCTATTGAAGCAAAAGAATTAAAGCTTTGTAACTTTGTTGCTGAAGCATCATCATGGAATAACGTAAGTATTGCTGAAATGGAAGTTTATTCTAATGAACAAACAGCACAGAAAGCAACTCTTGACTCTGTTGTATCATCTATTGAATCTCAGAGTAAGACAATTGAAGCAGATGTCAATACATTAGATATGCCAGCTGTACCAGCAGGATTTACTGTAAGAATCAATGGTGCAGATCTTGAACAGATCATTGGTGCTGATGGTAAGATTGTTCATCCATTAGTTGATAAGAATGTAAAGGTCTCTTATGTAGTTACAGAAACTGAAACAGGAAAAGAAAAGAAGACTGCAGATGTTGACTATGTTGTAAAAGGTATAAATGAACAGTCTGTAAATAAGAATACTAAACCTACTGTTATTCCAGAAATCCAGGAATGGCATTCAAACTCAACAGAAAAGATTTCTGTTAACGCATTAAAGACAGTAACTTATACAGATGATAAGTTAAAAGCTGTTGTAGATGAATTTGTACGTGATTATAAAGATTTCACAGGTATTAACCTTACAGTGAAAAAAGGTGCTTCTCAGTCTAATGCATTTAACTTTGAATTAAAAGCACCAGATACTCTTCTAGGTGATGAAGGATATACAATGGATATCCAGAAAGACCGTATCAATGTTGCTTCTGTTCATACAACAGGTAACATGTATGGTATGCAGACAATTCTTCAGATGTATAAAGAAGACAATGAAGGCTATAAGATTGGTAAAATGCGTGATTATCCTCGTTTCAAGACACGTGGATTCTTATTCGATGTAGCACGTAAACCAGTTTCATTGGATATGATGAAGGAAGTTGCAAGAACAATGCGTTACTATAAGATGAATGACTTCCAGGCTCATTTATCTGATAACTACATCTTCTTAGAACAGTATGGTAAAGGTAATAATGAAAATGAAGCATTTAAAGCCTATGAAGCATTCCGTTTAGAATCAGGATTATCTAACGATAAAGGTGAAACACCTACTGCAAAAGACTATTCTATCTCTAAGAAGGACTTCAGAGAATTCATCCAGGGTGAAAGAGCACTTGGTATGAATGTAGTACCTGAAATTGATGTTCCTGCTCATGCAACTTCATTTACTAAAGTATGGCCAGAATTAATGGTTCAGAATAAAGTATCACCATTAAATGGAAACAGACCACTTATTGACCATCTTGATGTCTCTAAGAAAGAAACAAAAGATAAGATCAAAGAAATCTTTGATGATTATACAAAAGGTGCTAATCCAGTATTTGATGGAGAAACAACTGTACATATTGGTGCAGATGAATTCTTATCAAACTATACAGCATATCGTGGATTCGTTAATGATTTAGTTCCTCACCTAAAGGAAACAAATACAGTACGTATGTGGGGTGGTTTAACTTGGATTAAAGATAATCCAGTGACTCAGATTAAGAGAGAAGCTATTGATAATGTAGAAATGAACCTTTGGTCAGCTGACTGGGCAGATGGTATTGAAATGTATGATATGGGCTATAAGCTTATTAATACAATTGATGACTTTGGTTACATGGTTCCAAATGGAAACAAAGGACGTGCCAATGCTTATGGAGATTTATTAAACGTAAATAGAATCTTCAATCAGTTTGAAGCAAATAAAGTAAGAGTCAGAGGTGGTTCTTATAAGTATGTTCCTGCTGGTGATGATCAGATGTTAGGTGCTGCATTCGCATTATGGAGTGATAACATCGATAAGAGTGCATCAGGTTTAAGTGAATCTGATCTATACTGGCGTTTCTTTGATGCATTACCATTCTATGCAGAAAAGACATGGGCTGCGACTGGTAAGGAAAAAGGTAGTGCTGATGCTCTTGCTAAAGTGGCTCAGGATAAAGGAACAGGACCTAATACAAACCCTTATTACAAAGAAAATAAAAAGGGTGAAAACTATGAAAGCTATGATTTCAATAACGGTTTAAAGGATAGTTCTGAAAACAAACGTGACCTTAAAGAAGGAAAGAATACTGAAATCAAGGATAATGCATTAGTATTAAAAGATGGTGTAAGTTATGTCACTTCTCCAATTAAAGAGCTTGGTAATGGTAATAAGCTATCATTTGATATTAAACTAAACAAACCAGCAAAACCAGGAGATATCCTATTTGAATCTGATGCTGACTATGGAACACATGATATCAGAATCATGGAAGATGGTAAGTTAGGATTCACAAGAGAACTTTATAACTATTATTTTGACTATGAATTACCAGTAGGTAAGAAAGTCAATATCGCAATCACTACAGCTCAGCAGAAGACAAGTCTTTATGTTAATGGTGAATATGTATGTGATGCAAAAGGTAAGTTTATTCACAATGATATGGTGAAGAAAGACAATATCACTCATTCAACATTCGCCTTACCATTAGAAAGAATTGGTTCTAAGACAGAAACAGTTTCTGCAGTTATTGATAACGTAGTAGTCACTGAAAAAGCACCAGAAGTAGATCTTTATAATAAAGCTTCTTGGACAGGAAAAGCTGAATCAGAAACACCAACAGCTCACGGTGGTCAGAATGAAGGTATTATCGGTATGGCATTTGACAACAAACCTTCTACAATCTGGCATTCAGACTGGTCACAAGCTACAAAAGATAAGGTTCCTACTACATCAGGTGCCCCAGGTACAGGTAAGGGTGCTGATGGAAGTATTTGGACAGAAATTTCATTTGATAAAGCTTATGAAATCAACCAGGTATCATTCACACCACGTCAGGATTCTAACAGTGGTCAGGTGACTAAAGCTTCACTTTATATCCAGACTGAAAAGAATGGTGAATGGGTAGAAGTTGCGAAAGATCAAACATTTGATGCTAACAAGTCAGAAAAAACATTTACTTTTGATACACAGAATGTATATGGATTCAAGTTTGTCGCTTCTGAGTCTAATGATGGTTGGGTTGCTATTTCTGAATTCAATATCGCAAATAAAGAAGTAACAAATAACACTTATACTGTTTATGTAGAAGCAGAAAAAGGTGGTAAAGTAAGTGGTGGTCAGGAAGTTAAAGCAGGTCAGTCTGCAACTATTACTGCAACACCTAATAGAGGTTATGTATTTAAGGGATGGTATCGTCCTAATGGTGATCTAGTATCTGATAAAGCAGAATACACATTCAAGGTTAATGGTAATACAGCTTTAATTGCGAAGTTTGAAAAGTCTTCTGAAGCAGATGTAAAGATTACAAATATCCAGAAACTAGATGATTTGACTGTAGTAAAAGGTACTTCATTTGATTCATTAAATTTACCAAACAAAGTATCTATTACATTAGAAAACAATGAAACAGAAGAAGTAGACGTAACATGGAATAAAGCATCTTATAAGGCTAATGAATGTGGTACATATGTATTAGAAGGTACTCTTACATTACCAGAAGGTGTTGTAAACCCAGATGGCTTAAAAGTAGTTGTAAAAGTAACTGTTGAAAATAAGAAGTATACAGTTGTAGTAGATAGTGATCAGAACATGGGTACTGTCTCTATGGATAAAGAAGATGGTATTTATGAAGAAGGTTCAAATGTGACTGTAACAGCTAAGGCAAATAAAGGTTATGAATTTGTAAACTGGACAGATGAAAATGGAAAAGAAGTAAGTACTTCTAACCCATATACATTTGAAGCAACTACAAACACTACGCTAAAAGCAAACTTCAAGAAGGTAGAAGTAACTCCAGCTAAACCATCATCACAGGATATCCTAGATGATTTACTTGCAGGTAATAAAGTACAGTCAGTTGTTGCTAAGGGACAGACACAGTTTGTACTTCCTGAAGTACCAGAAGGCTATAGTATTACTATGACTAAGGTAAGTCCTGAAGGTATTATCTCATTAGATGGTAAAGTAACTACTCCTAAGAAGGATACAGATGTCATCGTTACTATCACTGTAACTGATGCAGAAGGAAAGACTGCAAGTCATGACTTTACTGTACATGTGATTGGACTTAATGAAGTAGATAAGGAAACTCCAAAAGATCCTGAAACAGGAAAAGATACACCTAAAGATCCTACTCAGGATAAGAAACCAGCTAAGACAGGTGATGCAACATCAATTGCAAGCTGGATCTCTATGATGACAGTAGCAGGTGCTATGTTACTTAAGAGAAAGAAAAGATCATAATACTTAATTGGTCTGAGAGATGGCGAAAGCTATCTCTTTTTTGAGTTCTAAGACAAAGAAAAAACGAATCTTTAATTTTTAAGGGGGGTCTATAGAAAACTCGCTTTAAATTATTGGGGGTTTCCACTTGTAAAGG
>NZ_DAWDDM010000093.1:0-7130 GCF_052354645.1 Catenibacterium sp. | reverse complement strand
TACTAATAGTAGGCTGAGACTGGAATTGTCAAGTTATACCACGATAAGCTGTAAAGCCAAATATAAAGATAAAAGCGATTGCGACAAAGGCAATCGCTAATTGCTTAGTTGTGAATTTCTTCATTATTTCTTTTTACTTTTGTTTACTAATACGATTACACCCACAGCTGCGATAGCTGCAACTACATATGCCATCACATTTGTGTTATCACCTGTATTAACTACTTTTACTGTTTCCTTCTTTGGTTCAGTAGTAGTTGTTTCTGGCTTTACAGCTGGTGTAGTTGTACTAGGTTTTGTAGGTTCTGTAGGTGTTGTAGGTGTTTCAGGTTCAGTCACTACTGGTGTAGTATTTCTAGCTCTTAATACAAAGCTTCCGTTATTGATTACACCAAGTGCTCTTGCACCTTCTACTGATGCATAAGCGTTAGGTTCTAACTGACTTGTACTATAATTTAATGCATTGAATGTACCATCTTCATTCTGATAAGAAAGTAAATAGTTATATGCATTTGTATCTAATGTATAACCTGCAGTAGATAACCCTTCTAATACGCAAGACTGAGTATCCGCATTTCCACCCCAGCCAATATCATAAGAACCATCTGCACTATTTAACTTAGACTGTACAAAAGTATATGCTTTTGAGATAGCTGCATCATAAGTAGAACGTCCTGCAACACTTAATGCTTCCATAGCCCATCCAGTTGTATCTAGATCTGCATTTGGTCCCTTATATTCATACCAGTAAGCACCATTGTCCATAGCCATAGTAGATAACTTATCTGCAACAACTTTTACCTTAGGTGAGTTTACTGTTTCTAAAGCCATTAATGTCCAAATAGTAGCCCCACATCCACCATTTACATCATTTGTAAGAGTACCATCTTCCTGTACTCTATTTTCTAAGATTTCTACTAAGTTAGTCTTATTGAAATCTTTTGGATTTTCACCTAATAAAGAAATTGCGATAATAGACTTAGCTAAATCACCATAAGAAGCAGTAACATAATCTGTTTCCTTGAAGTTATTCAATAAAGCATCAGCCTTATAATCAGCTTCCATACCTGTAGCTTCATACGCAATAACTGCATCAGGACTATCTAATGCGATAGTCTTTAAATAATTTTGTGATTTAAGAAATGCATCATCATTCGCAAAAGCTGCTGAGAATGATAACGCAAAAGTTAATGCGATAGAAGTTAATACTGTAAATATTCTTTTCATTCTTGTTCTCCTCCAAATACTTTATCCGCAAAACGCACTGTTTCCATTGCGTCTTTCGCATAACAATCTGCACCGATACGATCTGCATATTCCTGAGTCATAACGGCTCCACCTACAACTGTAAATGTATCAGGCTTCTTTTCCTTCAACAATTTAATAGTATCTTCCATACTCACTACTGTTGTTGTCATTAAAGCACTGAGTCCTACTAATTTTACATCTTCTTTTATTGCAGTATCCACAATTTGTTCAGGTGGTACATCTTTACCAAGATCAATGACATCATAGCCATAGTTTTCTAACATAACCTTCACGATATTCTTTCCAATATCATGAATATCACCCTTAACTGTCGCAATGATGATTTTTCCTTTCATTTCTCTTGGTTTACCTGCCATAGAGTCTTTAATGACCGCAAATGCAGCCTTCGCTGCTTCAGCACTCATTAATAACTGAGGTAGGAAGATAGTGCCTTTTTCAAAGCCTTTCCCTACTTCATCAAGGGCAGGAATTAATTCTTCATTAATAATTTCTAGTCCTTCTTTAGTTTCAAGCTGTTTTTGAGTGGCTTTACCTGCATTTTCACTCATACCACGCTTGATACTTTCATATAAAGACATATCAACCGCTTCACTCTTTACAGGAACTGGTGCACTATTACCATAGGCGCTAATATATTCTGTAAAGTTCGTATCGAGTCCACTTAAGGCGAGATAGGCACGATATGATTTCATCATTGCTTCTGATGAAGGATTGATGATTGCACAGCTGAGTCCTGACTGCATTGCCATAGTAAAGAAGTTCGCATTAATGATTGGTCTTTGTGGAAGACCAAAAGAGATATTAGAAACACCTAGAATAGAATGTCCATGTAATTCATCTCTAATAATACGTAATGTTTCTAATGTCGCAATGGCAGAAGTAGGATCTGATGAAATAGTCATAGCGAGTCCATCGATTACGATGTCCTTAGGTTCAATACCGTATTTACTTGCTTCTTTATAGATCTTCTTCGCAATACGAATACGATCTGCCGCATTATCTGGAATACCTTCTTCATCTAAGGCAAGTCCTACAACCACACCACCATATTTCTTTACTAATGGGAAAACAGCATCCATGGATTCCTGTTTACCATTAACTGAGTTAATCATAGCCTTACCGTTATAGTGTCTTAAGGCTGCTTCTAAGGCGATTGGATCTGATGTATCAATCTGTAATGGCAATGCAATGACAGACTGCAACTTCTTCATGACTTCTACCATCATCTTAGGTTCATCAATTTCTGGTAGGCCTACATTGACATCTAGAATATGTGCCCCTGCATCTTCCTGTTTTAAACCTTCAGATAAGATATAGTTAATATCTCCATCACGTAAGGCCTGCTTGAATTTCTTCTTACCAGTTGGGTTAATACGCTCCCCAATAATAACTGGTTTAGGACCTATTTCTACAGCCTGTGAGAAAGAAGTCACAACAGAGATATTCTTCTTTACAGGTGGTTCAATAGGCAGGTCTTTCACTAATGTAATTGTTTTTGAGAGATATTCTGGTGTAGTCCCACAACATCCTCCAAGTACATGCACATTCAATGAGGCAATCTCTTTCATCTCTGATGCAAATTCATCTGCATTCATATCATAATATGTATGACCTTCATCATCAGTCTGAGGTAAACCAGCATTAGGTGTCACAATAATAGGTGTAGAAGAAACTTTAATCATTCTTTCTACAAAAGGTTTAATTTGTGTTGGACCTAATGAACAATTAATACCCAATGCATCAATATGTAACCCTTCAAGTAAGGCAACTACTGATTCAGGTGTACCACCTGTCAACATCTTACCTTTTTCATCAAATACAACAGTTGCACATACTGGTAAATGTGAATGCTCCTTAGCAGCTAGTACTGCAGCTTTTAATTCATAGCTATCCTGCATTGTTTCAATAAGGATGACATCAGCACCCGCTTTAGTTCCATACTCAATGACTTCAGCATAAATATCTACAGCATCATCAAATGATAAATCTCCTAGTGGTTCTAAGAGCTTACCTGTAGGACCTAAATCAAGCGCAATCAGGGCATCAGTGCGTCCTGTAAGTTCTCTTGCCTTTTTCGCATGTTCTACTGCTTTGGTGACTATTTCTTCTAGATTTTCTGGATATTTTAATCTATTGGCACCAAATGTATTGGTGTTGATGATATCACATCCAGCTTCTAGATAACCTTTATTTAATTCTATAATCTTTTCTGGATGAATGATATTCCATGTTTCAGGTAATTCACCAGCCTGTAAACCCCAGCTTTGAAGTACTGAACCAGTACCACCATCCCAGAATAACCATTCTTTTGTCAGTCTTTCTTTAAATCCCATTAATCTATCCTCCTGAATTCACATTGTGCAGGACAATTGGCACAATCCTTCGTATGACGAGGCTGTGCATGATGTGTAATACCAATGATCGCCGTCACTGATTTGGATGGGACCATTAAGAGACTTTCTAATAAACTGATACCAATCTTATCCATCTGTAATATACGCATAAAATCTTTCTGATGATCTAATGCAAGATCTCCATAACCAGGCGAAAAGCGTGGCTTTAAGAATTCATTATTCTTATATGCCTCCTGATTAAGTTCTTCATTCACTTCATCACAATAAGCTTCTATCATAGCAGCTCCTGCTGCCTGATAGATCACTGCATCACTCATCTTAGTAAGTTCTGTACGTTTAATTAAACGATCGACTTCTATACCTATAGTAGCCGCAAAGAGATAAACTGCATGACAGCCTTTTAAGTTATTCTCTAAGTTTTTACTATGTATCACCATATCACCAATTGTGATTGTATGATTCTCTATTGTGAGAGGTAATCTTTTCACAATATGACGTGGTACGGCTGTTTTCTGTAATACTTTGATACAGTGATCTAATGCACTATTGATTTCAGTAAGATCACCTTCAATAGATTGACGGTATCCTAAGTATCGTAAAGCTTCTTTACGATTAATTTCTATCATTTAAGAATCTCCGAAATATTGTTCATGATGCCTTCGGCGATGTCTGGTTTATTCATTGTATAAACATGGATATGTTTTACACCATTCGCAATTAAATCAATAATCTGTTCAGATGCATAAATAATACCAGCCTGCTTCATGATTTCAGGATTATCACCAAATGCATCCACCATCATCTTAAAATGATAAGGAATAATAGATGTACCTGACATCTGTACAGCACGACTGACCTGTTTCGCATTAGTAATAGGCATAATACCAGCGACTACAGGTACATTAATACCAGCTTCCTTGATCTTATATAAGAAGTTATAGAAAACATTGTTGTCAAAGAACATCTGAGTTGTTAAGAAATCTGCACCTGCTTCTACTTTTTCTTTTAGATGCTGGATATCTTCCTTAATGCTAGGTGATTCTACATGTCCTTCTGGATAACATGCTGCCCCAATACAGAAATCACCCTTCTCTTTAAGTTCCTTAATTAACTGACAGGCATACTGGTAGTCTTCTCCCACTTGACCATCCTTAGGAATATCTCCTCTTAATGCCATGATGTTCTCAATACCATTTTCTTTAAACTGTTCAACCATGGACTCTACATGTTCTCTTGTGGAAGAAACACATGTCAAATGAGCCATGACTTCAACATCATATTTCTCATGAATATCTTTCGCAAGTGCAACAGTATGTGCACTTGTTCCTCCACCTGCACCATAAGTCACAGACATGAAACTTGGATTTAAAGATGCAATCTTTTCTGCAGCCTTTAAGACATTTTCATATTTACTGCTTGTCTTAGGTGGAAATACTTCAAAAGATAAAGTAACTTTATCTTCATTTAATAAATCAATAATTTTCATTGATGTTATCCCCCCTTTTTTTCATATTCTACATTATTTTTTTATTAAGCACTAGTATGTGTTTTATAATATTGTTTTAAAACTGAATCTAAGAACTCAGTAGATGCTGAAACATAATAAGGTTCCATACCACTCACAATAGTCAACATTCCATCAGTATATTTCATTTGTGGCTTCTTAAACATATGATTGACATACGCAAAGAACTTCTGTCCATCTAAATCTTCTAAGAAGACTTTAGAGAAACGTATTTCTAGTCCCTGGCTGCTATCTTTCACATCATCAATAAGTGGATCATGTGAAAGGATATCAAATCTTCTCTTGACTACAATATTACGTACCTGTGATGGGAGTACACCATAAAGATCTGTCAATTCATGTTCTACACGTTTCAATGTTTCTAAATCATTGGCTTTATAGACACGCTGATAAAGTTCTAGCTTTTCCATATCACTTTCTACATAATCTTCAGGAATATAACCATCTACTGGTACATTACGTGATGGTACAGTCTCATCTTCTTTAATCTTACCCTGTTTTTCTTCAATCGCATCCTGTAAGATCTTCATATACATATCAAAACCAACCTGATCAATAAATCCTGCCTGTTCGCCACCAAGAATATCACCGCTGCCACGAATAGATAAATCTCTCATCGCAATCTTATAACCAGAACCTAATTGTGTAAATTCCTTAATAGCTGTTAATCTCTTTTGGGCTTCTTCTGTCATCGCACGATCTTTTGTATAAAGAAGATAAGCATATGCGATACGTTCACTTCTTCCTACACGACCTTTGATCTGATAAAGCTGTGCTAAACCAAACTTATCCGCATTCTCAATAATAATTGTATTCGCATTAGGTATATCAATACCTGTCTCAATAATAGTTGTACATACAAGAATATCGTATTTCTTTTCTACAAAGTCAGTCATGACATCTTCTAGATCATTCTTATCCATCTGACCATGTCCTACACCAATGCGGGCATTAGGTAAGAGTGTCTGCAATGTAGAGGCTATTTCATAGATGTTTTCTGTTCTATTATGTAAATAGAAAACCTGTCCATTACGTGATAATTCTCTTTCAATAACCTGTTTAATAAGAGCCCAGCTCTTTTCTGAGACATATGTCTGTACAGGGAGTCTATTTAATGGTGGTGTTTCTATTTGTGAGAGTCCTCTAATACCCATGATGGACATCTGTAATGTACGAGGAATAGGTGTGGCAGTTAAAGTGAGTACATCTATTGTTTTTCTTAGATTCTTGATCTTCTCTTTCTGTCTTACACCAAAACGTTGTTCTTCATCGATACAAAGCAATCCTAAATCCTTGAATTCTACATCCTTGGATAAAATTCGATGTGTACCTACTAATAAATCAATATTACCTTCCTTTAAATCAGCTAATATTTGTTTCTTTTCTTTAGTAGTCGTAAAACGATTGAGTAACGCAATATTCACAGGGAACTTCTCAAAACGCTTCTGCATTGTACGATAATGTTGTGCTGAAAGAATTGTAGTAGGACATAGGAAAGCACATTGTTTCTTAGATACAACCGCTTTAAAGCAGGCTCTTAAAGCCACTTCTGTTTTACCAAAGCCTACATCACCACATAATAATCTATCCATAGGACGTGGTGTTTCCATATCCTTTTTAATTTCTTCTACAGCCTGTGCCTGGTCAGGAGTGAGTTCATAACCAAATTCACTTTCAAACTCTAATTGAAGATCTCCATCAGGCTCAAACGCAAAACCTGGCTGTCTCATTCTTTCTGCATATAAGTTAATGAGATCATCAGCTAAACCATCTACCTTCTGTCTGACTCTTGCTTTTTCTTTAGCCCATTTAGGTGAACCTAAAGCATGAATATGAGGTGGTTTACCATCTCTTGATGAATATTTTCTAATTAACTGGAACTGTTCTACCGGTACATAAAGGATATCATTTCCTTTATAGGCAATATGTAAATAATCCTTATGTACACCATCTACAACTAATGTTTCAATACCCATATATTG
>NZ_DAWDDM010000092.1:0-7167 GCF_052354645.1 Catenibacterium sp. | reverse complement strand
TGGTTTACCTATCGAAAATGCGATTCAGAAGCAGGGTGTAGATAGAAAATCTATGTCTACTGCAAAGTTCAGAGAAAAATGTTATGCATATGCATTAAAACAGGTTGAACGTCAGATGCAGCAGTGTATCCGTGTAGGTACATTTGCAGACTACAAACATCCATATTTAACTTTACATAAAGAATTTGAAGCAAGACAGATTGATGTATTTGCGAAAATGGCTGTAGATGGATTAATCTATAAAGGATTAAAGCCAGTATATTGGTCACCTTCATCTGAATCAGCATTAGCTGAAGCAGAAGTAGAATACCATGATGTAAAATCACCTACTATCTATGTACGTTTCAAGGTAAAAGATGGTAAAGGTATCTTAGAAGGTGATGATAACTACTTCGTAATCTGGACTACTACTCCTTGGACAATCCCAGGAAACCAGGCAATCTGTTTAAACCCACGTTTCACTTATGCATTAGTTAAATCTGAAAAAGGTAATCTTGTTGTCTTAGAAGAATTAGTTGATTCATTATGGGAAACATTTGGATTAAAAGAAAAAGAAATCTTAAAACGTTTCAAGGGTGAAGAATTAGAATACATCACATGTACTCATCCACTTTATCCAGAAAGAGAATCATTAGTCATCATGGGTGACCATGTAACAACTGATTCAGGTACTGGATGCGTTCATACAGCAAGTGGATTTGGTGTAGACGACTTTAACATCTGTCAGAAATATAAATTACCAGTACTTGTAAACGTTGATGAACATGGCTGCATGATGGAATCATGCGGTGAATGGCTTGCAGGTCAGTATGTTGATGATGCAAACAAGACTGTTACAGTAAAACTAGAAGAATTAGGCGCTTTATTAAATCTTACTTGGATTACACATAGCTACCCTCATGACTGGCGTACTAAGAAGCCTATCATCTTTAGAGCAACTGACCAGTGGTTCTGTTCTATCGATAAGATCAGAGAAAAACTATTAAGTGAAATCGATAGCGTTAACTGGATCAATGAATGGGGTCATATTAGAATCTATAACATGATTAAAGACCGTGGTGACTGGTGTATCTCAAGACAGAGAACTTGGGGTGTTCCAATTCCAATCTTCTATTGTGAAGATGGTACTCCTGTAATTGATCAGAAAGTATTTGATCATGTATCAGCACTATTTAGAGAATTTGGTTCAAACGTATGGTTTGAAAGAGATGAAAAAGATTTATTACCAGAAGGTTATACAAACGAACATTCACCAAATGGTATCTTCAAGAAAGAAAAAGATATCATGGACGTATGGTTTGACTCAGGTTCATCACATACTGGTGTATTAGTAGAAAGAGGATTAGGTTATCCAGCTGATCTATACTTCGAAGGTAGTGACCAGTATCGTGGATGGTTCAACTCTTCATTAATCATCGGTACTGCAGTACATGGTAAAGCACCATATAAGACAGTTTTATCTCATGGTTTCACTCTTGATGGTAAGGGATTAAAGATGAGTAAGTCTGGTGGAAACGCTGTAGATCCAATCAAGACAATCAATAAATGGGGTGCTGATATCTTAAGATTATGGGCTACTACTGTAGACTTCCAGTCAGATGTACGTATCTCTGATGATATCTTAAAGAAAGTATCTGAAAGCTATCGTAAGGTAAGAAATACTATGCGTTTCTTACTTGGTAACTTAAATGATTTCAAGGATACTGATGTATTACCAGTAAATGAATTAGAACCAGTTGATCAGTATATGTTAGCTAAGTTAAATGACTTAATGGATGCATATCATAAGTCTATGGATTCTTATAACTTCTCAGAAGCAAATAAGGAAATCTTAAACTACTTCACTAATACATTAAGTGCATTCTATATGGACTTCACAAAGGATATCCTTTATATCGAAAAGGCTGATTCTACAAGAAGAAGACAGGTACAGACAGTTCTTTATCATCATGCAAAGACAATGATGAAGTTAATCTCACCAATCTTAGTCTTCACTGCAGAAGAATTACATGATCACTTCCATTGTGATGCAAAACAGGAAGAATCTGTATTCCTAGAAGCTAAGCCTGAAAAGTTCGAAATTGAAAATGCTGATGCATTAAAAGAACAGTTCGACTTATTCATGAACTTACGTACTGATGTTATGAAATCATTAGAAAACTTAAGAGCTGAAAAAGTAATCAATTCTAACATGGAAGGTAAGCTTACTATCACTCTTAAGGATGAATATAAGTCTTTAGCTGCATTAGAAGACTCTATGAAACAGTTATTCATCGTTGCAAAGGTTACTTTAGATGACAATGCAGAAGGTAAAGATGAATATGAAACTTGTTTCATCAAGGCAGAAAAATTCCATGGTGTTCAGTGTCCAAGATGCTGGAACTGGTTCGAAGAAGACGAATTAGTAGATGGATTATGTCCAAGATGTCATGAAGTTGTTGAAACTTTACCAGCTACAGAAGAAGAATAAAAAACAAGGATATGGGACGTTCCCATATCCTTTTATCATGTAATAAAAAAAGTCTAATAACCACGTTTATATTCTTCAAAGCGGTCTAAAGAATAGCCAATTAATCTTAATACGAAAATCAAAACAAAACCAACCGCAAATAAAATATATAAATGTGCAAAGAAGCCAATCACACAGCATAATGCAAATACGATATAGCCAATAGTTGTTAAGAAATCCATATATTTATGTTCTTTTAATCCGTTCATAGTTTCACCTCATTCTAGGATATTATATCATTCTCTGTAAGCGAAAACAATTGCAGAATTACTCTTAAACTTGCGGGGTAGGAATGCTATAATGGGTGTAATTATGGAGGCAGTTATGATAAAAGGTTGTATATTTGATTTAGATGGAACATTAGTTGATTCTTTAAAGGATCTTGCAGTAAGTACAAATCATGCTTTGGAGGCATGTGGGTTAGCACCACATCCTATTGAAAACTATAAACAGTATGTAGGTAATGGAGTTTTAAAACTAGTAGAGCGTGCACTTGGAGAAGATCATCAGGATTTGTTTGATCAATGTTTACAAGAATTCATGGATTACTATAAGGATCATTGTTTTGATTACACAGCACCATATCCTGGTATTAAAGAATTAGTAGAAGATTTACATAAAGAAGGTATTAAGCTTGCTTGTGTCACAAATAAACCCCATACAGTGGCTGAAGTGATTGTACCTAAGCTATTTGGTGATTGTTTTATTACTACATATGGAGGTTGTGCAGATTATCCTAAAAAGCCTGATATTACTTCTTTAAATCTCGCATTAAATGATATTGGTTTAACCAAGGATGAATGTGTCTTTATTGGTGATTCTAATGTTGATATAGAAACAGGAATTAACGCTTCTATGAAGACAATTGGCTGTGATTGGGGATTTAGAGGGGAAGCAGAGTTAAAGGCTGCAGGAGCTACTAAAATCGCTTATAAGGCACATGACATTAAGGAGTATGTAGATGATTGGAATAAGTAAATGCTTATGTGGCTATGATTGTACTTATCGAGGAGATTCTAATAGAATAGAAGCATTAGAACTTATTGATAAGAAAGGTGAAGCAGTACTTATTTGTCCTGAAGTATTAGGAGGACTCTCTATTCCTAGAGATCCTGCTGAAATAGTTTCAGAAGAGCCATTATGCGTGCAGACAGTAAATGGCAAAAATGTTACAAAGGAATATGTAGAGGGAGCACAGAGGGCATTAGATATACTTAAAGCATATGATATTGATTATGTTATTTTAAAGAGCCGTTCACCTAGCTGTGGTCTTAATCATATTTATGATGGCTCATTTTCCCACAGGGTCATTGATGCAGATGGGATCTTTGTACGTTTACTAAAAAAAGAAGGATATAAGATTTATACAGAAGAAAAATATCCAGGTAAGCTGTAAAAAATATACAAAGTAAGCGCTAGACTAGAAAAATAGGAATGAATATATTAGAATATGAATATATGAAATAGGAGGAATATATAATGGGTCATATTTTAAAGGTCCAGCCAGTTTTAAAAGAAAAAATCTGGGGTGGAACTAAGTTAAGAGATGTTTATGGCTATGATATCCCAAGTGATCATACAGGAGAAGCATGGGTTATCTCAGGTCATAAGAGTGGCGATTGCCCAATCGTTGAAGGTGAATATAAAGGAAAAACAGTATCATGGATGTTTGAAAATCATCGTGAATTATTTGGTAATGTAGAAGGTGATCAGTTTCCATTACTTGTAAAAATTATTGATGCTAAACAGGATTTATCTGTACAGGTACATCCAGATAATGAATATGCAAAGATTCATGAAAATTCTTTAGGTAAGACTGAATCATGGTATGTATTACAGGCGGATGATGGTACAGATATGGTTATGGGTCATTATGCTAAAACTAAAGAAGAATTCATTAAGGATATTGAAGAAGATAAGTATGATGAATTATTGAATCGTTTTAAAATCCATAAGGGTGATTTTTTCTATATCCCAGCAGGTACATTACATGCAATCTGTGGTGGTTCATTAATCTATGAAGCACAGCAGTCTTCAGATATCACTTATCGTGTTTATGATTATCATCGTAAGGGTGATGATGGTAAAGAAAGAGAATTACATGTACAGCAGTCAATTGACTGTACAAAGGTACCAGCTGATTTAGATCAGAATAAATTATTTGTAAATACGAAATTAGACCATGGTTCTAAGACTAGATATTTAAAATGTGAATATTTAACTGTTGATCATTACTTAATTGAAGGAAGTACAGAAATTAAAAATGATGATCCATTCCAGTTAGTATCAGTCATTGATGGTGAAGGTACTGTCAATGATATGCCTATTAAAAAGGGTGATCAGTTTATTATCTGTTCTGATGTTGATTTAGTACATTATGAAGGTGGACTAGAATTAATGGTGACAACACTATAATTCATTTAAGAGCACGTAAGTGCTCTTTTATTGACTTCTACTGAAATGCTTCGTATAATTTTGGTGTAAAAATGATGATAAGGAGAAAAAGTATGGATATATATGAAAAAGCATTAGCACTTCATAAAAAACATCATGGTAAGATGGAAATCAATGTGAAGGCACCAATGGACACAATGGAAGATTTGTCTATGGCTTATACACCTGGTGTTGCACAGCCATGTCGTGAAATCCACAATAATCCAGAAACAGTTTATGATTATACATGGAAGGGGAATAGTGTGGCAGTAGTCAGTGATGGAACTGCTGTACTAGGACTTGGTGATATTGGACCAGCTGCAGGACTTCCAGTAATGGAAGGTAAATCTATTCTATTTAAGAAATATGCGAATATTGATGCTGTTCCTCTTTGTATTGATACAAAGGATCCTCAGGAAATCATTAAGTTCTGTAAACAGATTGCCCCAACTTTTGGTGGTATTAACCTAGAAGACATCAGTGCACCACGTTGTGTAGAAATTGAAAGAACACTAAAGAAGGAATTAGATATTCCTGTATTCCATGATGATCAGCATGGTACAGCTATTGTCGTTACTGCTGCTTTAGTGAATGCTTTAAAGGTTGTAGATAAGAAACCGGAAGATGTCACTGTAGTAGTCAGTGGTACAGGTGCTGCAGGAAGCTCTATTATCCATATGATTCATGACTTAGGTGTTAAGGAAATCTATGGCTTTAATATCAATGGTATTGTGATCAAGGATGATTATGATAAGTATGACTTCTTAACTCAGGAATTAACTGCAATCACAAACAAATCTAATAAACGTATGACTATGGCGGAAGCAGTCAAAGAAGCAGATGTCTTTATTGGTGTTTCAGCTCCAGGTCTTCTTACTAAAGAAATGGTTCAGTCAATGAAAGAAAAACCAATTGTATTCGCAATGGCTAATCCAGAACCTGAAATCAAATATCATGATGCAGTAGATGCAGGTGCTGCAGTCGTAGGAACTGGACGTTCAGACTTTCCTAATCAGATCAATAATGTATTAGCCTTCCCAGGCTTATTTAGAGGCGCTTTAGATGTTCATGCCACTAAGATTACTGAAGGTATGAAATTAGCTGCTGCAAAGGGCTTAGCAAGTCTTGTAAACGATGAAGAATTAAATAAGGATTACATCATCCCTCGTGCAACTGATGCACGTGTAGCAGTGACTGTTGCCAAAGCAGTCAGTGATCAAGCTATTAAAGAAGATGTAATTGCTAATAAATAACACAGATACGGTTCATAAGAACCGTATTTTTTTTGCAAAAAAAAGAATAGCTCTCGCTATTCTTCTTCACCATCATCATAGTTAGAAACATTGTGATAAACCTGGTCAACATCATCACAGTCATTAAGAAGATTCATTAGTCTTTCAAATAAAACCATATCTTCACCTTCAAGTTCAACTGTTTCCTGTGGTTTAGTTTGGATTTCATCAACATCAAATTCAACATCAGGAAGCTTATTTTCAATAGCTGTCTTGATTGCGTTATAATCAGTTGGTTCACCAGTAATCTTTAAGCTGCCATCTTCTAAAGTTTCGATATCTTTAGGATCAACTTCGCCTTCGATTAATGCATCAATTGCAGTTTCTTCGTCCATTCCTTTGAACTGAACAACAGATTCTACATCATATAAATAAGATACTGAACCTTCAGCACCAAGCTTAGCTTTTGATTTAGTGAATGCAGGACGTACCTGTGAAATAGTACGGTTGATGTTATCTGTTAAACATTTAACAATAACAGTTGATCCTGAAGGACCAAAACCTTCAAACTGTACACTTTCATAATCTTCTACAGCACCGTTCTTAACTTTATCAATCGCACGCTTGATAACGTCTCCAGGAACCTGATCTTTCTTTGCTTTTTCAATTAATCTTCTAAGGCTTAGATTACCGTCCGGTTCAGGGCCGCCTGCCTTCGCTGCTAAATAGATTTCTTTACCATAGTAAGAATAAAGTTTAGTTTTCTTAGCAGCAGTCTTTGCCATTGCGGCTTTACGTACTTCATGAGCTCTACCCATAATCTAATTCCTCCTTGTAAATTTCCTTAAACATTATAAACACAAAGACTAATTATTTCAATAAAGAATTGGAAAATACACTGGAAATGCATTACTATTGTATCGAGGTGTATAAAAATGAAAAAGAAAATGATTATTATTGGGGGAGGTATATCAGGTATATATCTTTCTATTT
>NZ_DAWDDM010000091.1:0-7273 GCF_052354645.1 Catenibacterium sp. | reverse complement strand
CTCATTTAGCAGGGACTGTCAACATTCTGTCCTTGACTTTTGAACCAGTTTATTCTAAACCCCTGGCATTTTAAAGCTTGAGTTAACCCCAAGTCTATTTAGTTACTCTTTATGTGAAAACGCTATGTACAAGTCACAGTCTTATTTAAGAACCTTACGTTTTGTAGATGAAGGAATATTTAATTGTTGTCTATACTTGACAATGACTCGACGTGAACAATGTAGTTCTAACTCTTCTAGTTTCTTTAGAATTTGATTATCCGAAAGTGGATGTTCTTTATCTTCACTATCAACTAATTCAACAATAGCCTTTTTAATAGAATCGCTGCTATCTCCTGAAGCAGTTTGAGAAACAAGAAGTTGTTTAAGAGGATAAACCTCACCATTAAAGCTGTAGTACTTATTATTCAATGTACGTGAAATAGTAGATTCATGAAATCCTGTTTCACTTGCAAGTTGTGATAAAGTACATGGATATAACTCATCATCATATAAGAAATAACCACTTTGGATATCAACTAAAGCATTTGCGACAAATAATACTGTTTGATTTCTCTTTGTGAGATTTTCAATTAAGAAATGTGCGTCATTAAAATAAGATTTCATATTTTCATCATTCTTTACCTTCTCATAAAGAAGATCATTTACGATGAGTTCAGGTTGATTGATAGGAGTAATCATGATATTAGAATCTTCTACCTCTATTAAAATATCTGGTGAGATAAAATCATCCTGGGATGAACTATACATATTACATGGGAATGGATTACAAGAACGTATTTCATAAAATAAATGGTCTATCTCTTCTTTTTTTAATCCTGTTTTCTGTTTAATAAGTGAATAGTTCTGAGTTAAGATAACATCTTGATAATCTCTAAATAGTGTATAGCTTTTTGTTTTATTATTATTTTTTAATTGAATGATAATTGAATCAATAGCATCAGCAGCTCCAACACCATTTGGTTCAAAAGAACGTAATATATCTAAATGAGCATCTAGCATTTCTCTATCTATATCTAAATCAGTGAGATATTGATCAATAGGGTAGGATAAGAACCCACTATCGTCTAATGATTCAATCAAATAATCCATCAAATCTTCATTATATGGAAGAGTACATGCACTTAACTGTAAATAGAGATCATCTTTTAAAGAACGTTTATTAGAAATACTTTCAATAAATTGCTGAGTATCATAGTTTTTAGGTGATTTTAGTTCTAAAAAAGGATTTGTTTCTAATACTTGTTGAACAACTTTATTGATATCATCAATGTTGTCAGTCAAGAAATCTAATGATTTTAATAGTTTTTGATTTAATTTTAATGTTTGTTTCAATGTTTGAATATATTGCATTTTTTGTTTCATATTCATCACCCCTCACTAATATATAGCAAAATTCGTGCCAATTAATGCTTAGGTGTTTACTTGAATAGTATAATGAATAACTGTTGTTGCTTACAAGTTTTATTTGCTTTATCATGAATGATGAGGTGATTTCATTGGAAGAAAAAATAATGTTATTGATCAATGGAAGAATGGATCAAAATTCATACGAAGAATGTCAATCCATCCAATTATCAAAAGAATTAAAACTAAGTAGAAATCAAGTGACTAGACTATTAAATGAACTATTTAATGACAAGAAGCTTATTAAAATCAAAACAAGCCCTGTTTTATATCTTTCAAGAGGTTCTCTTGAAAGTAAGTATAAGAAGAAGCTCTCATCAGATGAATACAAATCATTAGATGAATTGGAAGCTGAATTAAACAATCAGACAGAATTAAAGAACTTTGAAAAGCTTATTGGGTCTAATGAAAGCATGTATCAGATTGTAGAGAAGATTAAGGCAACAGTATCTTACCCTCCAGTAGGATTACCTATGTTGTTTTATGGACCAACTGGTACAGGTAAATCATTTATGGCTAAACTTACGTATGAATATTGTGTAGACACAGGCTTAATTGATGCATCTAAGAATTTTGTACAGGTGAACTGTTCAGAGTATGCCAATAACCCAGAACTACTCACAGCGAATCTGTTTGGCTATAAAAAAGGTGCTTTTACAGGTGCAGATAGTGATAACTTAGGTTTATTACATTTTGCGGATGGCGGTGTATTATTCTTAGATGAAGTGCATTGTTTAAATGCTGAATGTCAGGAAAAATTATTCCTTTATATGGACCAGGGAATCTATCACTTAGTAGGTGATAATAATAAGTGGTATAAATCTAAATGTAGAATTATATTTGCGACAACAGAAGTACCACAAAAAGCATTATTAAAAACATTCTTAAGACGTATTCCTGTAATTCTTACAATTCCATCTCTTGCCCAAAGAGGAGAAAATGAAAAACTAGAACTCATGTATAACTTCTTAAAGAATGAAGAGAAGCGTGTAAACAAAACAATTCTTATTTCATCCAATGTTTATGAGTTATTACTGAATCATACATTTGTAGGAAATATTGGTGAACTAACTAATACGATTCAGGCAAGCTGTGTAAGTGCGTTATATAAAAGTAGTTCAGATACATTAGAAATTCATGCTTATGATTTACCTGATAGTATCAGGAACAGTATAGATGTCTCTTCTATGGTTATGAAGAAGCATAAGCTTGTATCTCTTAATACACTTCTTCCTATATCAGATCAGGGCATCATTAAAGATTTTTATCAATCATTAATTAATATTAAAAGAGACCATTCATTTGCAGTAAATGCACAGAATACTGTAGATAGATATTTTGAGAAGCTTATATTTAATGATAATCGTGCAGATTCAATTGATTATCTTACAAACTATCTCGAAAAGATATTTAATAATATCACTGAACATTACGGCTTTAGGACTTCACATAATGAGTTGATTGCACTTGCAACATATGTTTCAGAATTCTCTAAGAATACATATCTCACACATAACTGGATCAATGAGAATTATGATGAAGTAAAAAACTTAAAGAAATATCTAAAACTTGAATTTCATCGTGAATATGAAATAGGGCAGGAAGTTTCTCATTACTTAAAGAATAATATGAACCAGGATATTGATGAGTTTGTAGAATGTATTATCTGTATTTGTATGATTAAGTATTTTGCACATTCTGGTGAAGATCTCACAATTGCGGTTATTATTGCGCATGGTTATTCAACTGCAAGTTCTATTGCGGAAGCAGCCAATAGAATGTTGAATAGTTATATATTTGATGCGATTGATATGCCATTAGATGTGGATGTACAAACTATTACAAGAAAGATTAATGATTACATTGCACATGTTGGTAATATCTCAAAACTTTATTTATTAGTTGATATGGGTTCTCTTGAAGAAATATATCAGGGATTAGATACAAGTAATGCAGATATTGCCTTAGTAAACAATATTAATACTAAATGTGCGTTAGAAATAGGACAGGGAATTAAACTCAATAAAACAGTGACTGAAGTAATTGATTCTATTCTTAAGGAAAACATCTATAAAACGCATATAGAACTTAAGAAAAAGAAAGACCCTATTGTAATCTGTTCTTGTGCATCAGGAGTTGGTACAGCGAATAAAATCAAAGAAATCTTATTCAATTCTTTACCTGAAGATTCTAATTTAAAGATTATTACTTATGATTATCCTGCTTTAATACGTAAACAGGTCTATGATCAGTTAATGAATGATTATGAGGTTGTATGTGTCATTGGAACACTTGATCCAAATATTGAATCTATGAAATATATAGGTATACAGGAATTGATTATTAATGAGGGTCAGAATGCGATAGAAGTATATTTTGGAAAGTATATGACTCAAGCTCAGATGGAGGTATTCGAAAAGAATATCTTACGTAATTTCACATTATCCAATGTTATGAATAACTTAACTATATTAAATCCAGATAAACTACTAGAACATGTAGCGAAAGCAATTGATCATCTACAGAATATCTTACATAAGAGATTTAAGAATAGAACATGCTTTGGATTATATGTTCATATCTGTTGTCTTGTAGAAAGATTAGTTACAAGACAAGCTATTTCAAACTTTACTGATCAAGACTTTAAAGAAAAGCATCAAGAGTTTATAGATCAAGTAAATATCTCAATGAAAGAAGTTAAAACATACTACAATGTTGAGATTCCAGATGAAGAAATAGAATATATATACAACTATATTATTAATGATTAGTGTGCTATTAATTGGCACACTTTTTGCTTGTTTAAAAGTGAAAGTTAGTTGTACAGATCAAGTGCAAAGATCTATAAACTGGCATGAAGCTTGCTTGAGTATAAGTGGAAGTTAGTTGTACAGATTAAGCGTAAAGATCTATAAACTGGCACAAAGTTTGCTTAAGCATAAGTGGAAGCTAGTTGTACGGATCAAGCATAAAGATCTGTAAACTGGCACAAAGCTTGCTTGAGTATAAGTGGAAGTTAGTTCTACAGATTGAACGTAATTGATCTACAAACTGGCACGAAGCTTGCTTGGGTATAAGTGGAAGTTAGTTCTACGAATTAAGCGTAAAGATCTACAAACTAGCTCAAAGCTTGCATGAACTAAAAAGAAAAGAAAGGAGTGCAGAGAATATGGCAAAAATCATACTTGCATCACACGGAGGATTATCTAAAGGGATGAAAGATTCAGTTTCTATGATTGTTGGAGATTTAGCTAAGGATATAGAAACATATAGCTTGCTTCCTGGACAAAATCCTGAAGACTTTTATCAAGAAGTTTTGAAAGAAGCAAAAGAGAGTGATGAACAAATCTTAATCTTGTGTGATATCAAAGGTGGAAGTGTTCACACAGCTTTATCTAAACTTGCAGTATTAGATAATGTAATGGTCTTCTCAGGAATGAACATGGGATTAGTATTAGATGCAGTAATGAAAGGCTTGAACGGAAAACTTGAATTAGCAGAAGCGAACGATTTAATCGAAGCAGCTAAAGATGGAATGACTGTTATGAATGGAATAACAAGCGAAGATGATGAAGATTTCTAATAGGAGGAGAAGAAAATGATTAAATTATTAAGAGTGGATCACAGATTGTTACATGGTCAAGTTGCTTTTTCTTGGAAAAATGCAGTTGAAGCAGATTGTATCTTAATTGCATGCGATGCAGTTATGAAAGATGATTTAAGAAAAACTTCAATCAAGATGGCAAAACCAAGTGGTGTTAAATTAGTTATCAAAAGTATGGATGATGCAGTAAAAGCAATCAACAGTGGTGTTACAGACAAATATAAATTATTAACTGTAGTTGAATCTATTAAGGATGCTGAAAGATTGTGTAAAGAATGCAACATCAAAAAGTTAAATCTTGGTGGTACTAAGGCAACTGCTGAAACTCGTAATATTTCAAAAGCAATGAATATTACACCAGCAGAAGAAACAATTTTAAAAGGATTATGTGAATCAGGTGTGGATGTAACAATTCAGATGGTTCCAGAAGATAATCCAGTAAATGTAGAAAAAGTTTTATAGGAGGAGAAATATGTTACTACAAGCAATTTTACTTGGCTTGGTAGCAATGCTTGGAAATGCTGAGTATTTGTTCGGTACAAGTTTGTTGTCAAGACCATTGGTTATGGGTACTTTAACAGGTATTGTACTTGGTGATGTACAAACAGGTGTTACTTTAGGTGCAACATTAGAATTAGCATTTATGGGAGCTTTCTCAATCGGTGCTAGTATTCCACCTGAAATGATTTCAGGAACTGTATTAGGAACAGCTTTCACAATTACAACAGGAGCTGGACCGGAAACTGCATTGACTGTAGGTTTACCAGTTGCTTCATTAGTATTAATTGCAAAGAACGTTGGAATGGTATTCATCTTACCTCCATTTGTTCATAAAGCAGATAAATATGCAGCTGAAGGAAATATGGCTGGAGTTGCTAGAATGCACTTATTAGGTGGATTCTTCGGTGTTAACTTAATTATCGGTGTGATTGTAGGATGTGGTTACTATGCTGGTGGACCAGCTGTACAGGCTTTATTAAATGTCATTCCTAAATGGATTTCAAATGGTTTACAGATCACAATGGGATTATTACCTGCAATTGGGTTCGGTTTATTATTAATGATGATTATGGACAAAGAAGTTGCATGTTTCTTCTTCTTAGGATTCGCATTAAGCGTATACTTAAAGATTCCAGTAACAGCAATCGCAATTTTTGGAGTTATCATTGCTATCGTATTAACTCAGTTACGTAGTAATTCAGCTCAAACAGCAACAGAAGGAGGAGTAGATGAAGATGACGACTTCTAATAAATTAACTAAAAAAGAGTTAAATCAAGTATTCTGGCGTTCATTCGGTTTGGAATGGTCTTGGAACTATGAAAGACAGATGAATATGTCATACTGCTATAGTATGTTACCAGTTATCAAAAAGTTGTATCCAAATAAAGAAGATCAAGTTGCAGCTATGAAGCGTCACTTAGAATTCTTCAACACAACTCCACAATTGGCAACATTAATCTTAGGTATTAGTGCTGCTATGGAAGAAAGTAACGCAAATGATCCTGAATTTGATACAGAAAGTATCAACAATGTAAAGGTTTCATTAATGGGACCTTTAGCAGGTATTGGTGATTCATTCATCTGGGGAACATTACGTATTATCGCTACTGGTGTTGGTTTATCTCTAGCAAATCAAGGAAATATCTTAGGACCTATCTTATTCTTATTAATCTTCAACCTTCCAGCTCAGGGATTACGTTATTATTTAATGAATGCTGGTTATAAATTAGGTAGTGGATTCTTGGCTAAGATCCAGCAGAATGGATTAATGTCAAAACTTACTTATGCAGCAAGTGTTTTAGGATTGATGGTTGTTGGTGGTATGACTGCTGAAAACGTATCAATCAGTTTCCCATTGAAGTTTGGTTCTGGTAATGAAGCAACTACATTGAATTCTGTATTCAATAATATCATGCCTGGTTTAATGCCATTATTATTCACATTACTAGTTTACTACTTATTGAAAAAGAAAAATGTTAAGACAACTACATTATTGTTAATCTGCGTTGTGATCGGATTAGTCGGAGCATTCTTTGGTATTTTAGGTTGTTAATAAATTTTAAAAAAAAACGGAGGAAAAGAAAATGGAAATGATTAAATTTAATGAACAGGAAAAAATCGATAGCGTAAATGGCGCATTAGCTTTACGCCCTCAGATCAACGAAATCGTTGATGAAATCTGCGAACATGGATATTCAAACATCTGCTGGTTAGGTGTTGGTGGTACTTGGGCAAGTGCTATGCAGGCTACAGTACACATG
>NZ_DAWDDM010000090.1:0-7286 GCF_052354645.1 Catenibacterium sp. | reverse complement strand
AGCGTAAACTCATTATTATAATAAGTAAAGAATAGAATGAGTAATAGTAAACTGCTAGCCAACAGAATATTTGAAAAATTATTAAATTGAATAATGTAATCTGTTGAATCAATTACAGCTGTGGGAGATATGTATGCAGTAAAATGTTTTTCTTTTAAAAATATAGAAACAGCTATTACAATAGCAAAGAAACTTATTTTTATGATTAAATGTAATTTTTTCATCATACTAAATAGTATACTCCTTTTGATCTTATATTTGCTAGCCCTCTAATTATCTTATGATCAAGCCTTTTTTAGTGGAATAGAGATATGGATGGAGAATGTTTCTTCACTTTCTTCAATAGAACATGTTCCATTATGAAGTTCTACAATACGTTTTACACTTCTTAAACCAATCTTATTACTTTCTACTTTAGATAAGTCACTCTTCTTTTTATTGGTTAAAAGGAGATCAAAAGAATCATCTAGAGTAAGAGTCATATCTACATGTTTATCTGAATATTTATGAATATTAGAACAGAGGTTATTGATCATTCTTTTGATCATGGAGAAGTCTAAAAGGACTTCTTTTTTTATGTATTTAATGTCTTTATGAATGATAAAACCTTCTAATTCTAGATAGTTAAGATTCTCTTCTATATAGCCTAAGAGTGCTTCTGTAGACATACTTTCTAATTGAGGATGACTATTCTGTTCAAACACAAGTGAATAAGCAAATGTCTTATTAGATAATTCTTTGATTTGTTCTACTTTGTCAATACATCTATGTAAGTAGTTATCCATCTGTTCCTGATCCTTGAAACAATGCAAGGCAAGAATATCCAGATAACCTCTTAAACTTGTGAGAGGAGTTCTTAAGTCATGTGACATGGCAGTAATCAAATCATGATGTGTCTGTTGCATTTCTTTTTCTTTCTCATAATTTTCCTCTAATGTCACTCTTAGACCATCCATTTGACGAGCAAGTACTGCAAGTTCATCACGTCCTTGAATTGTCATAGGATGAGATAAATCACCCTGGGACATATTGAGTATTTCCTGTTTTAAACATTCAATATATTTGACTTTATGACGAATAAAAAAGAAAGTAGGAAGAAGGAATGTGAGGAAAGAGGCAAACAAAGCAACATAGAAATAATACTTAATATACTTAAGTAAGTTCAGATCATACAGTTCTACTTCAGCCTTTTGATCCTTGAACTGTACAATCTTTGTATAAACCGCATTATACGCATCTGTTTCAAAGTCTGTCTGTAAGATATAAAGTGGTGTAATCACACTCACAGGTTGAGTAAGGAAATCTGCATAATTAGCGGCAACATAATATTCATTCTTATTATCATAAATATAAACAGACAAGTATGGATCTTTGGTTTTAATTAACTTCTTAACCTGCTTCTTATCCGTTAAATTTACATCTTTTGCTTTTTCTTTAAACTCTTTAAAGAACTTATTTCTCTTATCCTTAATACCAGCAACTTCATCTATAAAATTATAATAGTGGGGAATCTGTTCTCTAAAACAGCTATATACCAATACTGCGGACATACTTGAGGCAATTAATATAAAGAAAATCTTAGAGGCAAGACTTACATATCTCTTACTCACAATAGTATCCTTTACCCCAGATTGTTTTAATATGTTCAGGATTTGTAGGATCCTTTTCAATCTTCTGTCTTAAATGTCTAATATGCACCATAATTGTATTGTTTGCCCCATAATAATATTCTTCATGCCAGATAGCTTCAAATAGCTGACTAGGAGAAATAACCTGCTGTTTATTCATTAATAAATATTCTAGAATATTATATTCTAAATCTGTTAAGTTGAGTTTCTCTCCATCTATTGATGCTGTACGTTTCGCACTATTGACTTCTATATTACCTGTCTTATATATAATCTGTTTTTCTTGTGTAGTACCTTTACCCTGATACACATGATAGCGTCTAAGTAATGCTTTCACACGTCCATTTAATTCATTATAAGAAAATGGTTTAGTCAGATAATCATCACCACCACTAGAAAAACCCAATGTCTTATCACTATCCTGCCCCTTTGCAGTTAAAAAGAGAATAGGGGCTTTTGTTTTCTCTCTTAATAATACACACGCTTGATACCCATTCATCTCAGGCATCATCACATCAAGAATAATAAGATCTGTATCATCATCCACTAATTCTAATGCTTCTTTCCCATTACTTGCTTCTATGACATTATATCCTTCACTAGACAATAACACCTGGATTACTTCTCGTATATCTTTATCATCATCTACTATCATGATTTTTTCATTCATAACTATCTCCAATCCTTTGCCTTCACCCAGTTCTCATGAGGTAACATGTGTCCAAGATGATCCATAACCTTAGATTGTGAACTATACATATTTGTTAAGTTCATCTTCTTCTCTAAATCACTTTGACTTATAGAATTAAGATTATGAGGCAAATTCTTCTTTCTATAATACCTGCCGAAATAGACTAACTGATTCATATCAACACGACTATCTTTACTTACTATATAAGAAGTCATCTGATGATGCGTATGACCATATTCACCATCAGGATTATGTGTCACAACAGTTTTCCATTTCTTCTTACCTAATATATAGTGTACATCATTCTTGATATATTTTCTTGATTTATTCCAATTATCTCTTTGTCCATTTGTTTTATCTGGATAATTAAACATAACACCTGTACTACCTGTTGCCTTCATGACATTCATAAACTCTTTTCTTCTTACCTTATTATTACCATTAGTCAAACATACAACAAGATAATGTTTCTTTAAAAGATGACTGCCACCCCATATAGTTTCATCATCAGGATGTGCTACAAACATCACAGAATCTATATTCTTAAGATTTAATCCATCAATCATCTTCTTATGCTTAATTGTATGATTAGAACCAAATAATGAACTAATCATCAACAAAGAACTAATTGTCAACATTTTTAAATTATTCATATTTATCACCCTTTTTTACAATATCATCTCTTTATTTAAAAAACCTTAAAAGAATTCTTAAGATTTCTTAAACATAAAATTCACAAAAATTAAGTGAATTTAAGATTTGTTTAAGTCTAAATTTAAGATTTGTTTCTTACAATAGTATCGAGGTGAAAATCATGACTAAAAAAGACAAGCGCACCATTTGTCTACTTGGTCTACTATCTATCGCATTAGTCTTTATACTTACATCCGATGTCTTTGGTAACACAATTGACTGGTATAGCCAGCATGTAGCTATTGCGGATGCATTAAGACATGCAATAAGAAGTGAAGGAACACTATTCCCTACTTATATGAAACAGTTAATGGGTGGAGGAAATATCTATCACTTCTCTTATTATGGATACTTAAGACCAGATATTCTTATAGGTGCATTACTCATACATGTAAATATGCAGACAATCATCATTGCCTATAGTGTATTGATGCTGACACTCTCTGTTATTTGTTGTTATATCTTTTTAAGACAACATACAGATAACGAAAACATCTGTATCTTTGTCAGCTTACTTGTATTATTATCAAGTATCTTCTTTCATTCACATAAACAGATCATGTTTGTGAACTATATGCCTTACTTATTCCTCGCTTTAATAAGTATAGAAAAGAAGAACTTTGCAGCTTTTACACTATGTGGCAGTATGATTGTACTTCATAGCTATTTCTATTGTATTGGATGCTTTATTGTATGTTTCATTTATTTACTATATCGTTATCCTGCTGAATGGAAGAAGCTCTTTATATCATATATATTAATTGTCCTATTAACCGCAATACTGACAATTCCAACACTCTATATTATATTAATGAATGGTAAATCTGGTGCACCCACTGCACTTGCATCATTATTCATCCCTTCTCTTAATTTAAAGGGATTACTCTATAGTAAATATGGATGTGGACTAACATATATCTCATATATTCTTTTAGTTCTTGCATTAAGTGATAAACAGCTAAGAAAGCTTTCTATTGTCACTCTTGTATCATTCTACTCTCCACTTATGTGGTTTATTATGAATGGTTTCTTATATGCAAGAAGTAAGATCATGATTGTCTTTATTCCAATCGTGGCTTATATCATGTGTATGATGTTAGTAAAGATTAAAGAAGGGGATGTTACACTTTCTAGATATTCTGTACTGTTACTAATGATTCCATTATTCTTTATTAAATACCCATTCTCAGCACTTGTAGATTGCCTATTTGCGCTTCTTATCTTACTCCAAAGAAGAAAGCATGTACTGTATGGATATCTTGTGGTTCCAATGTTGGTTGTATCATTTATTAATGGACCTTCTTCATTCTATAAGCCAAAGAAATCAGAAAAGAATGTTTCACAGTTAGTAAGAAGAAATAAGATGCATACAGTCGCGGATTTGACTACAAGACAGAATGTCAATCAAACTCATGGTTATCTATTTAAACGTGTATCAGGCTATACATCTACTAATAATAAACATTACAATGAATTCTTATTTGATACATTAAGAATCCCTGTTCCTACAAATAACCGTGTCGCACAGAATGATACAGACAATATCTTCTACCTTAAAACACTTGGTATTGATACAGTTATTTCTAAAAGAAATGCCCCTTATGGTTATTCTTTAAGGGATCAAGATAAGAATGTGAAACTTTATCAATCAAATACTTCTTTACCTCAAGCTTATGCAACAAGCCAGTTAATGAGTGAAAAACATTTTAGGCAGCTCTCTTATCCATATACTCTAGATACACTTGTGAATTGCGCGATTGTGAATAAAGGTGATACACATTATCAAAGTCAATTTATTAAAGAAGATCCAGGATTCAAGAAATCTTATCATATTACTAAAAAGCAGAAAAAAGAAATGACATTGAATCGTCAAACAAACAATGAAATCGTTGTATTAGAAGCAGATATTGAGAATAAGAAACCTCTTAATGGTGTATCTATTACTGTCAATGGAATGAAGAATAAACTCGCTAGTATTAAGAATCCTTATTATCATCCTCATACACATTTCACTTATGTGACTACAAGTAATCAATTAAAAGTAACTCTCTCTAAAGGTGACTATATTATTAAAAATATTAAGATGTATACACTTCCTGCTTCTGCATTAAATCAGACTGTTGATCCATTAGATGTGAAGAAATCATCCAATGCACTAGAAGGTAAAATCAATGTCTCTCAAGATGGTTACTTTATTACACGTATCCCTTATGAAAAAGGTTATACAATGTATATTGATAATAAGAAAGTCAATATAGAAAAAGTCAATCAAGCATTCTTAGGATGTCGTATTTCAAAAGGGTGTCATACAATTAAGATCACATTTACTCCTCCAGGATATACCCTTTCATGTATCATAAGTACAATAGGTGTTATTCTATTTGTATTATTCTATATATATCAAAGAAAATATGATACTATGTGTAAGGAGGGGTAGAAAATGAATAAAAGATTATATCGTTCAGCACATGACCGTATGCTTGCTGGCGTATGTGGAGGTATTGCGGAATACTTCCAGATTGATCCTACTCTTGTCAGAATACGATGGGTTTCATTTACAGCGCTAGGAGGAAGCGGTATTCTCGCTTATATTATTCTTGCGGTTATTGTCCCAAGTGAATACTAAAAAGAAGGTTCTCGCGAACCTTCTTTTTTTGGCTAGATAGTCATTAATTTCTGTGCAATCTTTTCTGTTTCATCAAAGATATAACGCATTAAACCTCTGTCTTTCTTATAAGACTTCTTTAAGTTTACATAGAGTTCTAATGCCTCTTCATCTTTCATTTTAGGAAGGTTGCTTTTTAGTATTAGAAAGCATTCTTCTTCATATGGATCACTTAAAATTCTCATATCTAACATAGAAATCATCCCCTTGGTCAAATAATAGTAAATACAATGAGATTATCCTTGCCTACATATATTATAAACCCTTTCACATGATTTGTAACAAATAATACCATAATCTCTGTATTTTTATCGTTTAGAGGATGTAAGAATTATGTTAAAATGTACACAAGTAGGTGAGAGTAATGGATGAGAGAAGTAAAAGGACACTTCATATTATTATAGGATTAGTGATTGCCGTATTGTTAGGAACAGTTTATACAAGCTATCTAACACCACAAAAGACACATCTTGTCTTTGGGGCAACTTATATGACTATGAACAACCCTTTCTATGAAGTGATTAATAATGAATTAAGAAAAGAAATAGAACAAAACGGGGATGAACTTATTGTACGTAATCCTGAACTTGATACAGATAAACAGAATGAACAGATAGAGGAATTTATATCAAAGAAGGTGGATGGTATTTTTGTGAATCCTATTGATTCAAAGAAGCTTCCTTCTTTAGAATCTGCAAGAAAAGCAGGAATTCCAGTGATTGCGATAGATGCGTCTGTAGATAATACAGATTTGATTGATTGTGTTATTGAATCTGATAATTATAATGCAGGTGTTTTATGTGCGCAAAATATGATGAAAAGAATGCAATCAGCCAATATTGTCTTATTAAAACATTCTACTGTCGAATCAGCAGCTTCAAGAATACAGGGATTTGTAGATACTATTAAAGATTATCCACAATATCAAATTATAGACTCTGCAGAATGTGAAGGACAATTAGAACGTGCGATGCCTTTAATGCAGACAATATTAAAAAAGCATTCAAATGTTGATGTTGTGATGGCTTTAAATGATCCTTCAGCATTAGGTGCACTCGCTGCCATAGAATCATTAAATCGCCATGATATTATTGTCTATGGAGTAGATGGCACACCAGATTTAAAATCACTTATTAAACAGAGCCCTCTTATTGCAGGTACTGCTGCACAATCTCCACTTATGTTTGGAAAACTCTCTGCAAAGAAGATGTATGATATTCTTCAAAGAAAAGATATTCCAAAAATTATTGAAGTACCTGTCACAATGATTACTAAAGACAATATTGACTCCTATAGTGTAAAGGGGTGGCAATAATGTTGAAAAGTATTAGCTTAAAAAGAATCCGTACATTTATGATGTCTTGGAATTTCTTTATGATCACATGTTACGCAATGATATTTATGTTCAGTACAAACTATATTATTATGAATAATATCTCACGAGACTTTCTGAGTTCTCTTAACTACATTCCTACAGATCCATCCATTATTTTCTTTAAATCATTGATTTTATATATAATCATCATGATACTTATGAATTAATTTGATCATCGTGTTAAGGAATATCCATTTGATAATATTCTCTTTCTACTTATTGAAACACTTATAG
>NZ_DAWDDM010000089.1:0-7300 GCF_052354645.1 Catenibacterium sp. | reverse complement strand
TTTTATGATAAAGGAGACGAATTTGAGGTAAAAGGAGTCTAAGTTGATGCAAAAGGTGCCAAAAAAGGAACTGAAAGAAGGTTGGAGATACTTAATAGAATGAGAGAAAATCCTTTTGTAACACAGGTTAAGCTAATGGAAGAGTTTAATCTATCTAGAAAACAGATTCAAAACATCATTCAATATTTGCGTTTAAATGGGTTAGTAGAAAGAGAAGGCTCTAATAGAAGTGGTAAATGGATAGTGAAGAAATAATATATTACTACATTTTCTGCACTGTATGATATTAGAAAAACATTGTATATATCGATGTTATTTTGATTTGTGATGAGAGTGACTGTTAAACACATTAACAAGTCACTTTTTTCATAGTTGTTTAATATGTGTTATAATGTGGTCAAAGCGAGGTAATGCTATGAAAATATATTATGAAGTACATGGAAATGGTTATCCGATTATCTTATTACATGGTAATCAGGAAAATAGAAAAATATATGATCAATTAATCAAGGATTTAGAAAATGATTATCAATTAATCGCAATGGATTCACGTTATCATGGTAAATCTATTAAGAGTGGTCCTTTAACACTAGATCGTATGGCTCAGGATGTGATGGATGTCGCAAATGAATTAGATTTAGAAGCATATGATGTCATTGGCTTTAGTGATGGTGCGAATATCGCACTTACACTTGCAGGAAAAGATGACCGTTTAAAACATATGGCACTTCTTTCACCTAATGCCACTCCTCAAGGCATTAAATGGTATTATCGTCTCCATATGTATATGACATTACTCTTATTGCCAATATTCTGTATATATGATAAGAGATCAAGAATACGTTTTAAGCTCATTTCATTTATGACAAAAGAGCCACATTTTACTGCAGATTACTTATCAGAACTCAAGATTCCAGCTTTATTACTATCTGGTGAACATGATGTCATCAAGGATTCTGATTTTACTTTTATTCAGTCATCATTGCCTTATTGTGTACATAAGGTGATTAAAGGTTCACCACATTTCTTATTAGGTGATCAATATGATAAAACATTAAGAGAAATAAGGGGGTTTTTATATGCCTGTCATTACGAAGCATAATGTATTAGATATAAAGAATGTTGTATTTGGAGAAGGAACACCTAAGATTTGTCTTCCTATTGTAGATACAACTAAAGAAGATATTATTGATACTTTAGATTCTTATAAGGATTTAGATTATGATGTAGTAGAAATTAGACTTGATTTCTATGAAGGATTAAAAGAAGGGCATTTGACAGATGCATTAGAAGAAATTAAGAAACATACAGATAGACTTGTATTAGGTACAATCCGTACTGTGAGTGAAGGAGGAGAAGGAGAACTTACTTCTCTAGAGTATATACATTGTATTAAAGAAATCTGTGATGCTCATGTGGATCTAGTAGATATTGAGTTATCGCAGGGATATGAATCTGTGATGGAACTTGTTCAGTATGCTCATAAGAAGGGTGTTCATGTTATTATGAGTGTACATCATTTTGATGAAACACCATCAAGAGAAGATATGCAGGAAACACTAGAAAAGATGGAAATATTAGGAGCTGATTTACCTAAACTTGCTGTTATGCCTGAAAGTAAAGAAGACCTATTAACACTTCTAGAAGCCACTCTTTATTCAAGTCAGCGTTTAGGAAAACCTATTATTACTATGTCCATGGGTAAACTAGGACGCTTGTCACGAATGATGGGCGAATACTTTGGTTCATGCATGACCTTTGCGACAGCTAAGGATGCGAGTGCACCAGGACAGGTTCCTCTTGCTGATTTGAAAAAAGTATTAGAGGTTCTACATGATTAATTTAGAACATGCGAAAAAGGCATTTGATAATTATATCAATCGTTATGATCTCTCTATCCCGCATATTCATCTTAAATATGTGCATTCTTATAAAGTAATGGATGTTATGGGTGAACTATGTGATATGAAAGGTAAAACTGAAGAAAAAGACTTATGCTTATTAATCGGCCTATTACATGATATAGGTCGTTTTGAACAGTTTCGCTTATATCATTCTTTCCTAGATAGAGAAACAGTGGATCATGCAATGTATTCTTCTCATGTATTATTTGAAGAGGGACTTATTAGAGAATTCATAGAAGAAGATACATATGACACTATTATTAAGCATGCTATAGAACAGCATAATAAATACAAAGTAGAAGAAGGCTTTAGTGAAGAAGAACTCTTTTACATACATATGATTAGAGATGCAGATAAATTAGATCATTTTCGTGTTAAAGATGTAGAAAAGGATATAGTCTTACTAGGTGTGACTTATGAGGAAGCAGGAAAAGAATCTATAACGGATGAAGTCTATCAACAGTTCTGTAAACATCAACTTATTTATGCTCCTACAAGAAAAACACATTTAGATATGTGGATTTCTTATATTGCCTTTATATTTGATCTTTACTTTGATGAAAGTAAATCATATATTGAAAAAAATCACTATATTGAAAGAAGCTTTGATAAAATAAAAATAGAAGATCTAGAGACATTGAAGACTTATCTTGCATTAGAAAAATGTGCACTAGAGTATATTAAAGGAGGAAGTGTATGAGTTTACCAAAGGATTTCCTATGGGGTGGTGCTTTAGCAGCTCACCAGTTTGAAGGCGGTGTATTAGACACTACTAAAGGCTTAAGTGTTGCCGATGTAATGACAGGTGGAAACGTATCAACACCACGTGTGATTACTGATGGTGTAAAAGAAGGATTATATTATCCAAACCATATCGGTATTGATTTCTATCATCATTACAAGGAAGATATCAAGCTATTCGCAGAAATGGGCTTTAAATGTTTTAGAACATCTATTGCCTGGACAAGAATCTTCCCATTAGGTGATGAAGAACAGCCAGATGAAGAAGGTTTACAGTTCTATGATGATGTATTTGATGAATTATTAAAATATGATATTGAACCAGTTATCACATTATCTCATTTTGAAATGCCTTATCATCTTGCGAAAGAATATGGCGGATTCATGAACAGAAAGACTATTGATTTCTTTGTAAAGTTCGCAGAAGTATGTTTCAAGAGATATAAAGATAAAGTTAAATACTGGATGACTTTCAATGAAATCAACAATCAGATGAACTATAAGAATGATATTTTCGGATGGACTAACAGTGGTGCTCATTTTGGAAACTATGATAATCCAGAAGAAGCAATGTATCAGTGTGGTCATTATGAATTAGTAGCCAGTGCAAAGGCAGTGAAGATTGGTCATGAAATCAATCCTAACTTCTTAATCGGTAATATGATTGCGATGGTTCCTACTTATCCATTCTCTTGCCGTCCAGCAGATATGGTATTATCTACTGAAATGATGCATCAGAGATGGTTCTTCTGCGATGTACAGTGCCGTGGCCATTATCCACGTTATGCTTTAAAGATGTTTGAAAACAAAGGCTTTAACTTAGATATCACTGAAGAAGATAAAAAAGCTTTAGCTGCAGGTACAGTAGATTATATTGGTTTCTCTTATTACATGACTAATACTGTAGACTCTACAGCACATATTGATGTTTCTAAGTCATTAGATGGTTCTAGTGAACATTCAGTCGCAAACCCTTATATCAAAGTATCTGACTGGGGTTGGGCTATTGATCCAGAAGGTTTACGTTATGCATTAAATCAGATGTATGAAAGATATGAAAAACCATTATTTATTGTAGAAAATGGTTTTGGTGCGATTGATAAGAAGGAAGAAGATGGTAGCTGTCATGACCCATATCGTGTAGATTACTTAAGAGCACATATTGAACAGATGAAAAAAGCTGTAGAAATCGATGGTGTTGATTTAATGGGATATACACCATGGGGCTGCATTGACTGTGTCTCTTTCACTACAGGTGAAATGAAGAAACGTTATGGCTTTATTTATGTAGATTGTAACAATGATGGAAGCGGTACACTAGAACGAAGCAAGAAAGATTCATTTGACTGGTATAAGAAAGTTGTTGCAAGCAATGGTGAAGATTTAGGTTAATTCGCTTTCAACATTGCGAAAAAAAGAAACCCATGAGAAATGCTTGACATTAGGCTCATGGGTTTTTATACTGTTTAAGGGTAAACATTCTTGATGTTTATCGATAATTAAAAAAACGTTGATAAATTCAACATTTTTTCATGTTAATAAATTATTTGTGAGATATTTTTTTTATCTCAAGCATATTAGTTGCATGTGCAACTAATTTAGACTAATATAGAATTAGAAAAAAATCTATTAGGTATTTCATCCTAATAGATTTTCTTATGAGGAGGGTAAATAACATGGAGGTAATCAAGAGAGATGGCTCAAAGGTAGCTTTTGATGGAAGTAAGATTGAAAATGCGATTTTAAAGGCTATGCGCTATGGCAGCGGTATTGTGAAACCTGAAATTGCATCTAAGATCTCACATGAAATTGAAGACTGGCATAAATCAAGTGGAGCAGCATCTATCAGCATTTATCGTATTGAAGGACAGGTTTTTGAAAAGTTAATTGAAAAGGGAGAAGTACTTACTGCTAAGGCTTATGAAGGCTATCGTAAGGTAAGAGAGTTCCAAAGAGAAACTAATACAATTGATAATGCGATTTATGGTATTGTCAATCAGACTAATAAAGAAGCAATGGATGAAAACTCTAATAAAGATGCGACTGTATTAGCTACTCAGAGAGACTTAATTGCTGGTGAATTCTCTAGAGACTATTGCCGCCGTTTATTATTACCACCAAAGATTGTACAGGCACATGATGATGGTATTATTCATTTCCATGATATGGATTACTATATCCAGAAGATGCATAACTGTGATCTAGTAAACTTAAAGGATATGTTTGCGAATGGTACAGTTATTAATGATAAATTGATTGAAACACCTAAGTCTTTACAGACAGCATGTACTGTTGCAACTCAGATTGTTCAGCAGGTGGCTAATGGTCAGTATGGAGGACAGACAATCTCTATTTCTCATTTAGCACCTTATGTACGTGTATCATATAAGAAACACTTAAAGGCTGTAAGAAAAGAAGGCAAAGAAGTAGGTATTGATTATACAGAAGAACAGATTGAAAAGATCGCAAAGTCTCGTCTTCATGAAGAAATCAAAGCAGGTGTACAGACTATCCAGTATCAGATCAATACATTCTCTACAACTAATGGTCAGGCTCCATTCTTATCTATTTTCATGTATTTAAGAGAAGAACCAGACTATATTGAAGAAACAGCTTTATTAATTGAAGAAATCTTAAAACAGAGATATATCGGTATGAAGAATCCTGTGGGTGCTTATGTCACTCCAGCATTCCCTAAATTACTTTATGTATTAGATGATAATAATGTGCCTGATGATTCACAGTATCGTTATTTAACAGATTTAGCGGTTAAATGTGTATCTAAGCGTATGATGCCTGATTTCATCAGCGCAAAGATCATGAGAGAAAACTATGAAGGACAAGTATTCCCATGTATGGGATGTCGTTCATTCTTATCTCCATGGAAGAATGAAAAAGGTGAATATCAGTGGTATGGTCGTTTTAACCAGGGTGTAGTCACACTTAACTTAACTGATGTTGGTTTATCAGCTAACAAGAATATGGATTCATTCTGGAAGATTCTAGATGAACGTCTAGATTTATGCTATGAAGCATTAATGTTAAGACATGAAAGCTTAAAGGGTACTCCTTCAGATATTTCTCCAATTCATTGGCAGTATGGGGCCATCGCAAGATTAAAACCAGGAGAAAAGATTGATTCATTATTAGATACTTGTTATTCTACATTATCATTAGGTTATATTGGTTTATATGAATGTGTAGTGGCATTAATTGGTCAGTCTCATACTACTGAAGAAGGCGATGCATTAGCTCTTGAAATTATGCAGAAATTAAGAAGTACATGTGATAAGTGGAAGAAGGATACAGGTTTAGGATTTGCCTTATATGGTACGCCTGCAGAATCTACTACTTATACATTAGCACGTGCATTAAAGAAGAGATTTGGTATCGTCCCTGGTGTAACAGATAAAGACTATATTACTAATTCTTATCATGTCAATGTAAGAGAACATATTGATGCATTCTCTAAATTAGGCTTTGAAGCGAAGTTCCAGAAGATTTCTTCTGGAGGGGCTATTAGTTATGTAGAAGTGACTAATATGACAAATAACTTTGATGCCATGAAAGAATTAATTAACTATATGTATGAAACAATCCAGTACGCTGAAATCAATACTAAGTCTGACTATTGTCAGGAATGTGGTTTCTCTGGAGAAATCTTATTAGATGAAAACAATGAATGGTATTGTCCTAACTGTGGTAATAGAAACCATAAGACTTTAAATGTATGTCGTAGAACATGTGGTTATCTTGGTGATAACTTCTGGAATAAGGGACGTACACAGGAAATCAAAGAACGTTTTGTACATTTAGATAATAGAGTATATCAGGAAAATAACTAGGAAAGCCTTGTGTCATTAAGGGCTTAAGAGATAACCGTGACTGGTTATCTCTTTTTATGTAAATGGGTGGTGATTTTTCGCTTATTTACTATGTTTAGAGCTCATATAATAATCGGTAATATTAAAAGTAGTATTACTGGGATATATCATGGAATAACTAGAAGAGAGATGCCTTTATTCCTGAATGAACAGGAGTATAGGTTTAACCATAGAAAGATGGGAAAGACTGTTATGGATAAAATCAAGAAATACCTATAGAAATCATTTACTATCAGTCATAGACAGATAGTATATATCCTGAATATTTCTGCTCTACATTTCTCTTAAATCGTCACCTGTTGATTATGGGTATTCAAATGGTAGTTTATTATCCTGGAAGATTGTATTGGCAAAGAGATCAACCTCATAATGTTAGTGGCATGCCTTTCCACTACTAATTTTCAATAAAATATAGCAAAATGTTGAAAAGCTAAAGATTCCTTGATAAAATTTTCTCATAGAAAATATAAATGATATCATTTGAACAGAGAAATCTTTTAAAAGAAAATAATTATTCAAAAAAATAGCTTAATCATCTAATCTTTAAGGAGGAAAAAATATGGAAGATAAGGTTATGATAGGTGAAACACTTACTAGAAAAAGTTTGATTAGTTTTTTATTGCTAGTTTTGGTTTTTGGGATTGTTGGAGCAGTTTGTATATATAATGTTTTAAGAGTATATTTTTTAATTCCATTTCAATATTATATGTTGATGTCGATTTTAACTTTTGTAATTATTATTCTATTCTTAATGCCCTTAGCTAGTAGTTC
>NZ_DAWDDM010000088.1:0-7344 GCF_052354645.1 Catenibacterium sp. | reverse complement strand
AAGATGTAAGTTCTGAAGACTTAAAAGACAAATTAAATGCAGGAGGAATGACATTCTATATTGGTACTGACCCAACTGGAGATTCTTTACATATTGGACATTTCTCATCTTTCTTAATGTCTAAGAGATTAAAGGATGCAGGTCATCATCCAATTCTTTTAGTCGGTGGTGCAACTGGACAGATTGGGGATCCAAAGCCAACAACTGAAAGACCAATGATTACAAAAGAACAGGTACAGCATAACTTTGACTGCTTAAAGAAGCAGGCTGAAGATTTATTTGGTTTTGAAGTAGTTAACAACTTGGATTGGTCTAAAGATTTAAACTTCATTGACTGGTTAAGAGATTATGGTAAATATTTCAATATCAACTACATGTTATCTAAGGATATTATCAAGAGAAGATTGGATGAAGGGATTACTTTCACTGAATTCTCTTATATGATCATGCAGGCAATGGACTTCTATTACTTACATGAAAATAAAGGCTGTAACTTACAGGTTGCTGGTCAGGACCAGTGGGGTAATATTACTGCAGGTATTGAATTAATTAGAAAGAAGACTGGTGATGAAGCATATGGATTCACTATGCCTTTACTTACTAAGAGCGATGGTACTAAGTTTGGTAAATCAGAAGGAAATGCAATCTGGCTAGATAGAGAAAAGACTTCACCATATGAAATGTATCAGTTCTTCATCAACAGTGAAGATAGCAAGGTTATTGATTACTTAAAATACCTCACTTTCTTATCTAAAGAAGAAATTGAAGCATTAGAAGAATCAAATAAGAATGAACCACACTTAAGAAAAGCACATAAAGCACTTGCGAAAGAAGTTATTACTTTCATTCATGGTGCAGATGCTTATGAAGAAGCTGTCAGCATTTCTGAAAAGTTATTCAGCGGTGATATCAAGAGCATGACTTATGAACAGGTTAAACAGTGCTTCAATGGTGTACCAAGTATTGATGTCACTGAAGATGAACAGATCTTAAATGTATTAGTAAAAGCAGGTGCTGCTTCTAGTAATCGTGAAGCAAGACAGTTCGTAAAAGGTGGAAGTGTTCTTGTAAATGGTGAAAAGGTCACTGATGAAAAGTTTGTTGTATCAAAAGACAATGCGTTTGGTGGTAAGGTGACTGTTATTAGAAGAGGTAAGAAGAAGTACTTCGTTATTAATCATATCTAAGCAGACAATAGTCTGCTTTTTTTAGGAAGGATGTGAGTAGATGGATGGTATTATTTTAATTAATAAACCACAGGGTATGACAAGTCATGATGTCGTTAATCGTGTGAGACGTATTATGCATACTAAAAAAGTAGGACATTGTGGGACTCTTGACCCTATGGCGACTGGTGTTTTAGTTATTGGTATTAATAAAGCCACTAAAGCAATGCAGTTTTTAATGAGTGAAGAAAAAGAATATCGTGCTACACTTAAACTTGGCAGTTCGACAGATACATATGACGCTGAAGGGAAGGTTATAGAAACCAAGCCTTTTACTGGTTATGAGAATCTAGAAGAAGTATTATCATCATTTAAAGGAGATTCCATGCAGAAGCCTCCAATGTATTCAGCTATTAAAATTAATGGTAAGAAGCTCTATGAATATGCTAGAGAAGGTATAGAAGTAGAAGTTCCAGAAAGACCAATCACTATTTATAAACTTGATTTAGTCGATGCACATGATGATGAAATAACTATAGATGTTAAGTGCTCTAAAGGAACATATATCCGCTCTTTATGTGTAGATATTGGAAAAGCCTTAGGTTATCCTGCTCATATGACTGCATTAGTAAGAAATCAGTCAGGTCATTTTACTATCGATCAGGCAGTAACACTTGAAGAACTTGAAGAAAATAATGGACCTGTGATGCCATTAGAAGAAGTATTTTCTTTCTATGATTCTATGGTTGTAGATGAAAGAATTGTCATGACGGGCCAGAAAATCAAGAGTGATAAAGATCATAATGTAGCTATTTATTCAAAAGAAGGTAAATTACTTGCGATATATGGACCAGATGGAAAAGGCAATTTGAAGAGCCTCAGGGGGCTTTTCTAATGAAGATCATAAAAATGGAAGAGGTACATTTAACAGAACCTCTTTCTCTTGCAATTGGCTTTTTTGATGGTTTACATCTTGGTCATATGTCTTTGATTAATGAAGTATTGAAATATAAGGGAGAAACAAAAACAGCTGTTATGAGCTTTGATGTGCATCCTTTATGTGTTTTAAAGGGCGAAAAGAGACAATCGATTATTACTCTAGAAGAGAAAAAAGAACTTCTAGAAGAAATGGGTATTGATTACTTGCTTGTAATTCATTTTACTAAGGAAGTAGCAGCATTAAGTCCACAGGCTTTTATTGACGAATACTTAAATAAGCTTCCTTTAAAAAGACTAGTATGTGGTTATGATTTCCATTTTGGAGATCATAACAGTGGCAGCATAGAAGACTTAAAGAAACAGTCATTTGAACTTATTGTGAAAAACGCTGTTATGTATAATGAAACAGAAAAAGTATCATCTACTCTTATTAAGAAACTGATGGATCAAGGAATGATTGAAGAAGTCAATACTTTGCTTGGTCGACCTTATAAGGTAAAAGGTACTGTCATTCATGGAAAACAGAGAGGTCGTTTGATTGGTTTCCCTACATTGAATATCGATTATGGTATGAAATACTTACCTAAAAGAGGGGTATATGGCACAATTGTAGAAATCAATCATCAATATTATATAGGTATGGCAAATATTGGGATGAATCCTACATTCAATGATATCAATCGTCTTTCATTAGAAGTCAACGTATTTGATTTTGACGAAGATGTGTATGGTAAAGAAGTAGAGGTTACTTTCTGCTTATATAAGCGTGAAGAAACTGTTTTTAATGGATTAGAAGGACTAAAAACTCAATTAACAGAAGACAGAAAATATTTAAGTCAGGTCATGAAAAAGTATTTGACTTTATATAAAAATAATGTAAAATAGTCATTGCAACAATGTCTAGGATATTTGTACCTCTTACATCTAGCTTGGATATTGCGAAGAATATAATTTAGGAGGAAAACATAATGTTAACTAAAGAAGAAAAAGCTAAGATCATGGCTGAATATGGTCGCGTAGAAAAGGATACTGGTTCTCCAGAAGTTCAGATTGCATTATTAACTGCTGATATCAACAAGTTAAACGGTCACTTCAAACAGCATCCAAAGGATAATCATTCTAACAGAGGTCTTTTAAAGAAGATTGGTAAGAGAAGAGACTTATTAAAGTATCTTAAGAAAGAAGATCTTGACAGATATACAACTTTAACTGATAAGTTAGGATTAAGAAGATAAGAAACAAAAGCCCTATGGGGCTTTTTTTCATGTCTCTATCAAATAATTGTTTGTGTAATAGTTGATTTATGATATAATTTTGAAGAATATGAGGTGAATTTATGGCAAAACAAATTTTTAGTATGGATTTCTATGGTAAGAAAATCCAGGTTGAAGTCGGTGAAATGGCTAAACAGGCAAACGGCTCTTGTTTAGTAAGATATGATGATACAGTCGTTCTTTCTACAGCATGTGCTGGGAAAGAACCAAAAGATGTAGATTTCTTCCCATTAACAGTAACTTATGAAGAAAAACTATATTCTGTAGGTAAGATTCCAGGTGGATTCTTAAAGCGTGAAGGCCGTCCTAGTGAACATGGTACATTAACTGCAAGAATGATTGACAGACCTATCCGTCCATTATTCGCAGATGGTTTCAGAAATGAAGTACAGGTTGTTAATACTGTACTATCAGTTGATCAGGAAGCAACTCCAGAAATGGCAGCAATGCTTGGTGCATCAATTGCATTATGTATTTCTGATATTCCATTCAATGGTCCAATTGCAGGTGTTAACGTAGGTTTAATTGATGGTGAGTTTACTGTCAACGCAGGACCTGAAGATATGGCTAGAAGTGAAATTAATCTTGAAGTAGCAGGTACAAAGGATGCTATTAACATGGTTGAAGCTGATGCAAAAGAAGTAGACGAAGAAACAATGTTGAACGCATTGATGTTCGGTCATGAAAAGATTAAGGAATTAATCGCTTTCCAGGAACAGATTGTAGAAGCTGCTGGTAAGGAAAAGATTGATGTTCCACTATTTGCATTAGATGAAAACATTGTGTCTAGCGTAGAAGCTATGGCTAAGGAAGAAATGATCAAGGCTATTTCTATTCCTGGTAAGCTTGAAAGATATGCTGTTATTGATGAATTAGATGCTAAGGTTGTAGAATCTTTTGAAGATAAAGAATATGCAACTGTTGAAGAACATGATAAGACAATTAAACAGGTTAAGATGGTTCTTGGTGATCTTGAAAAAGAAGAAGTAAGACGTTTGATTACTGAAGAAAAGGTAAGACCTGATGGTCGTAAAGTAGATGAAGTACGTCCATTAGATGCACAGGTAGATTTATTGCCACGTGTACATGGTTCAGCTATGTTCACTCGTGGTGAAACTCAGGTATTATCTGCCTGCACACTTGGTGCATTAGGTGAAGTACAGAAGATTGATGGTCTTGGAATGGAAGACCAGAAACGTTTCATGCATCACTATAACTTCCCACCATATTGTGTAGGTGAAACAGGAAGAATGGGTTCTCCAGGTAGAAGAGAAATTGGTCATGGTGCTTTAGGTGAAAGAGCCTTAAGACAGGTTATTCCTTCTGAAACAGAATTCCCATATACAATCAGAGTTGTTGCTGAAGTATTAGAATCTAATGGTTCTTCTTCACAGGCTTCAATTTGTGCATCAACTATGGCTTTAATGGCTGCAGGTGTTCCAATTAGTAATCCAGTGGCTGGTGTCGCTATGGGTCTTGTTAAAAAAGGCGAAAACTATACAATCTTAACTGATATCCAGGGTATGGAAGACCATCTTGGTGATATGGATTTCAAGGTTGCAGGTACAAAGAACGGTATCTGTGCATTACAGATGGATATCAAGATTGATGGTATTACTAAAGAAATTTTACAGGAAGCATTAGCTCAGGCAAAGGTTGCAAGAGGACAGATCATGGACTGCATGATGTCAGCAATTAGTGAACCTAGAGATCACTTAAGTCCATATGCTCCTAAGGTTGCTATGATGAAGATTGAACCTGAACAGATTAAAGATGTAATCGGTAAGGGTGGAGATATGATCAATAAGATTATTGCTGAAAGCGATAATGTTAAGATTGATATTGATGATGAAGGTAATGTTACTATCTATCATTACTCTCAGGATGCGATTGACCATGCAATGGGTATGATCAAGGATTTAACTAGAAAAGTAGAAGTAGGCGAAATCTTTGATGGTAAGGCTGTAAGAGTTGAAGAAAAGTATGCATTTATTGAATTATTCCCTGGTACAAATGGATTCTTACATGTAAAAGATGTTGCTTGGGATAGAACAAATAAAGTCGGCGATGTAATCAAGCTTGGCGATACAGTAAAGGTTAAAGTAACTCAGATTACTGATAAGGGTGTGAATGTTTCTAGAAAAGCATTATTACCAAAACCAATCGTTAAACATGAAGCACCTGCTGAGGAAAAGAAATAATGAAAATTATTCTTGCTAGTACTTCTCCTAGACGAAAAGAACTGCTTGAAAGAGAAGGCATTGATTTTATTATCGATGCCTCCTCTATTACTGAATATCTTGATTCTTCTCTAGAAATAGAAGAAAGACTTAAAAAACTCGCATATGATAAAGGTGTTTCTATTCATGAGAAATATCCTGATGATGTTGTAATTAGTGCTGATACAACAATTTATCATAATGGAAAGATTATTGGTAAAGCTCACAGTGCTCATGAAGCAAGAGAAATTCTTGAATCATTAAGTAGTGATACACATAGTGTGTTTACATCAGTGGCTGTATTCTATAAAGATCAGGTTTGTACATTTGTAGATGAAACAAAAGTTACATTCAAGAATATCAATGATATGATTGATGATTATCTTTCTATTGATGAATGGAAGGGTAAAGCTGGCGCTTATGCGATTCAGGGTGTTGCAGGAAAATTCATTGAAGAAGTGCAGGGAGATATTGATAACGTCATTGGGCTCCCAGTAAAGCATGTAATAGAAGTTATTGAAACTTTGACTAAGAAGCCATTATAGGCTTCTTTTTTTTGCACCTATATGTAAGCGCTTCATATTTATATTGAAAACGCTAACAGTTTAATTTATAATAGAGAGTGGGATTTACATAAGGAGGAAATATCATGAATTCAAAAGTTAAAAAAATTGCGCTATTATCTGGCGGAGGAGATTGTCCAGGCTTAAATGCGGTAATCAGAACAATCACTAAGATTGCGATTGAAAAATATAATTGGGAAGTCATTGGTTTTGTATATGGTTATCGTGGATTGTATAATAATAATTATGTAGAATTAACTGTAGACAAGGTAGAGGATATATATAAGGAAGGCGGAACTATTCTTTATAGTTCTAATAAGGATAACCTATTCGATTATCTTGTAGATGATGGAAATGGTGGAAAAGTAAGAAAAGACGTCAGTGATGTAGGCGTTGAAAATCTTAAGAAAGATGGTGTTGATGTATTAGTTGTGTTAGGTGGCGATGGTACATTAACAAGTGCTAGAGATTTCAGTAGAAAAGGTGTCAATGTCATTGGTGTACCAAAGACTATGGATAATGATTTAACTTCTACAGATTTAACATATGGTTTCATCAGTGCGATGAGTGTTGGTACTGAATTCATAGATCGTCTTCAGACTACTGCAAAATCACATCATCGTGTCATCTGTTGTGAATTAATGGGAAGAGAAGCAGGATGGATTTCATTATATGCAGGTCTTGCAGGCAATGCAGGCGTTGTATTGATTCCTGAAATTCCATTTACTATTGAAAATATTGCGAAAGCAGTTAAGAAACGTGATGAAGCAGGTCTTCCATATACTGTTATTGCAGTAGCTGAAGGTGCTAAGTATGCAGATGGTACAAAGTCAATCGGTAAGATTGTAGAAGATTCACCAGACCCAATTCGTTATTCTGGACTTGCTGCAAAGGTAGCTGATGATCTAGAAAAAGTCATTCCTAATCATGAAGTACGTTCTGTCAATCCTGGTCATATTATCCGTGGTGGTGATATTGATGCATATGACAGAATCTTATCTATCAGATTTGGTAATAAGGCATGTGCTATGATTGATGAGGGCTTATTTGGAAATGTTGTATCATTAAAGGGTGGCAACATGGAATATACTTCACTTGAAGAAGTAATCGGTGATGCGAAGTTTGGTAAGCAGAAGCTTGTTGATCCAAATGGAGATCTTGTTCAGGCTGCTAAGGCTATGGG